>JABHXC010000003.1 GCA_018657475.1 Candidatus Woesearchaeota archaeon | reverse complement strand
TAGGAGTTTTGTTTAATATGGGTTCTTTATCAAGATTAAAAAAGTATGGAAAAACCTATCCTAACTCAGAGATTTGTCTTAGATTTAACCCAGACGTTGTAGCCGGTGAACATGAATTTATTCGAACAGGCGGAGAAGCAACAAAATTTGGTATTTTATTGAATAAATTAGAAGAAGTAAAATCTATCTGTAAAGAATTTAACTTAACCGTTATCGGTATACATGAGCATACTGGTTCAGGAATTCCTGAAACTGTACAAATGATGAAAGGTATGCAAAATATTCTAAAAATTATTAGAAAAGAAAATTTTCCAGATTTAAATTTCGTTGATTTTGGAGGAGGGTTTCAAATACCTTACAAACCAGGTGAAGAAAGAAAAGATTACCATAAACTAGGTGAACAATCTGTTGAATTGTTTAAAGAAACATGTGAACTTTATGGGAAAGAGTTAGAATTTTGGATAGAACCTGGTAAGTATATTGTTTCTGAGTCTGGATATTTACTTACTACTGTAAACACACTTAAAGAAAATAGAAGCAAATTAATTGCTGGTACAGATTCAGGATTCCCACAACTTATTCGGCCAATGTTTTATCAGGCATATCATCATATTACCAATTTATCTAATCTGGACGGAGATGAAAAGTTATATGATGTTGCGGGAAATATTTGCGAAACCGGAGATTGTTTTGCAGTTAATAGGCCTCTTCCTGAGATTAGAGAAGGAGATGTTCTAGCTTTACATAATGCTGGAGCTTATTGTTATGCTATGGGTGGGGTTTATAACTTAAGAGCAATGCCGGCAGAGGTGTTAATATTTAATGGTGTTTCTAAATTGGTAAGAAAAAGGTTGAGCAGTAAAGAGTTGATTGAGAAAATTGTTGGTGAAAGTTTATAAAACAGTATTCTAAAAAACTAATATGACTTCCGTTTATTTCCTCACACAAGGTTGTTCAGCTAACAGAGCTGACACTGAACAGATGCAAGGTTTGCTATTAGAATCAGACTTTACTATAGAAAATAATTTAGAAGATGCTGACATTGTTGTATTTAACACTTGTACTGTAAAAACACCATCGGAATCTTCATTCTTTACAAAATTAGATGAAATTAAGAAACAGTATCCATACAAAATTATTGTAATTGCTGGTTGCATTGCACAAGCTGATAGAAAAAGATTGAAAGATTATTGTTTAATTGGTACAAGACAAATTCAAAGTATTGTTGAAGTTATTGAAGAAGCATTAAATGATAATATTGTCCATGCATTAGAAACTGGTGAAATGCCACCGCTTAGTTTACCTAAAGTTAGAAAAAATCCAGTTGTAGAAATAATTCCTATTGGTAGAGGTTGCTTAAGCGCTTGTACATTTTGTAAAACTAAACAAGCTAGAGGTAATTTACAGTCATATTCTATAGAAGATGTTGTTTCTGTAGCTAGGAAGGGAATTCAAGAAGGTGTAAAAGAGATATGGTTAACATCACAAGATACATTTTGTTACGGATTTGATCTGGATACAGACTTGTCAGAGTTATTAAAAGAGTTAGTTAGCATTCCTGGAAATTTTAAAATTAGAGTTGGTATGGGGAATCCTGTACATTTACCAAAAATTAAAGATTCATTGTTTCCATTAATGGCAAATGAAAAAGTGTTTAGATTTTTACACATACCTGCACAAGTTGGTAGTACAAAAGTGTTAAAAGAGATGTTACGCGGAAACACTAACGAAGAATATTTAGCAATAATTGAAGAATTAAAAACAATGATTCCTGACATAACTTTAGCCACAGATATTATTGTAGGGTATCCCACAGAAACAGAAGATGATTATTGGGAAACATTACAATTGTTAAGAAAAATTACTCCTGATGTAGTTAACATTTCTAAATTCTGGTCACGGCCTGGAACTTCTGCCGCAAAGCTGGAAGAGTTACCTCAAGAAGAAGTTAAAAGAAGAGCTAAAGTTGTTACAGACATTTTTCATAACATTTCTACATTACAAAATGAAAAGTGGCGTGGTTGGGAAGGGACAATAGTTATTGATGAAAAAGGGAAATTTGAAAATCAATGGGTTGGAAGAAATTACACTTACAAACCAGTAATTGTAGAAGGTTCGTTTAAATTAGGAGATACCATAGATGTTAAAATAGTTAAGACAACTATGTTTGATTTAAGAGGAGAAGTTGTTTAGTTGATCTTTTTTACTTTCTTTTTCTTAAGTAAGAAATTATCTTTAGAGATGATAGATTTACCAAGACGTTTCTCAACATTTTTTCTTGTTTCATGTGCGACCTCACCACCTTCTTTGGCGGAGTGTTTACACTCTTCTAATCCCAATGAATTGTTCTCTTTTGTAATATCTGTAGTAGCTTTCTCACCAACCATTGTTAAAATTAGTTCCCAATCAGTCATATGATCCCGAAGATTTTGATTCTTTTTTTGTAGTTGTTTAAACTCTTTGAATTCACCAACTGTTTTTCCAAACGTCGCTTTTGAAATCTCATTTGTAAGAATAGCAAATTCTTTCTCTGTATTAATTTCTCTATCTTTCCATTCATCTGTAAGTTCTTGCCTAATTGCTATTCCCCTTAAGCGTTTATCAACCCATTCTTTAGGGTAACCTTTAAGGGAGTAATATTCTTTTATTCTGTTTTGTCCTAATTCGGGGTTTTCAATTTCTTCAATTCTTTCATAACCCACTTGTGCTAGCCATAATTTGAAAGGTTCTGCTTTTTTAGAAGGAATTGATTGAATTATTCTGAATAAAGATTTTGTGTTAGCACAATCGGTTAAGTATAACTTACCATCAGATGAAGGAAGTTTCAGTTGTCGACAATTTGTCGATAACTCAACACCATATTCTAACTGCCTCTTTTTAAGCCTGTACCAATAATCTTTTGCATTTATACTTTCACTTAATACCCCTACCACATCAACTACAGAAAAATACCACTCTTCTTCATGCCAAAGTCTTCTAATCTTCTTATCTTGGAATACAACAATTTTGTTCATTTATTACTAGAACACAAGACTCTTTAAATACTTTATTTGGACTTGTCCAGTTGTCCTGTGGGACAGAATTATGTTTAGTAGTAACGATTTCTTGTGAATTCATTAATTTCTTTGACATAACATCTAATTATGTATTTAGGTGTGATGTTATATTGAATATTACTCAAGTGCCACTAATTAAGAATTATTCTACTTGTTCAAGTGGTTTATAACGAAATTCTGGGTTAGTAGTTTGTATGGCCCAGCAGTCTTTTCTTGTATATTGCCTACTATCATTACAGATTCTCTTTGCCACTTCTTCTTCTTGAGTAAATCCAAAAGGCTCATAACCAACTGCTTCAGAAATTTCATTTTCAAAAGGATCTATCCGAATTTTTTCAATTAAGTAGACTAAGTTTTCACCCATGAATATAAAAAATCATTATTTAGTTTATTAATATTATTGAACTTGAGTTTCTAAATATTGATTAACTTTTTCAACTAAATCATTATTTCTCACATAACTTGCTTTTCCTGAAAATAAATACCTATGTCTTTCTGGAATTTCAAATTCAACACCAATATACAAAGCTGGCCCTTCATATCCTCTATTTCGTAATCTCTCAACTACACCCCAACCTGTTGATCCAGCATCCAATAAATCACCGGTGCACACAATAGCAATTTCATCAAGTGGAATTGAACCAACATCTATTAGTTCATCAACTTCTGTCCTTCCACGAGCTGTTTGAATATCATGCTCAGGAAAAGCGTCTTCTAATTGTGCTGCAGCTTCAAGCCGATACCAACGTTTATTCTCTACAACTAATATTTTTTTATTCATAAATGCCTGATAGAAATTCTTATTTATAAGTCTTTTGTTATTTAACAGTAACAACATAAACTGTGGGTGAAAACTCACTTAGCTAATTCTTTTATCTCTTCTGCTACGGAACCGATAATGTCTTGCTCAACAGGTTTAACAAACTTCTCTTGAGTATAAGAATTTAGTAACTGTTTAATTCTTGCATACACTGTTGCTGCATCTTTAGTTAATTCGTCAGGTAAACCACGATGTAAAGAAATGTCAACAATATATTTACTGATTAAACTTCTGACAAAATATCTCCAAGGTGCCATGTAATTTTCAAACTCATCATCTGCAAGAAACCAAGCATCAATTGCAATATGAACATCAGCAACTTGTAATTTTTGAATGTGCCCTTTAACTTCTTCAACCGTATCTTTAAGATGGTCCAATGTTATTCTTATCGCTAACTGTAACTGGACATTCCCTTTCTGTTTGTAAGGACGAAGTTCAATAAAAACTTTTTTTCCTTCTTCGATAACTAATTCTTCAGATTTCTTTTCTCTTCTAGTATAACCTAACTCAGTAATAACTTTGTTAATTGTATCTAACAAATCGTCAACTCTAAACAAACCAGAGTACTGAAATGTTTTATCGTTCACTACTAAACTTCGTTCATAATTCAGGTCCATCGTGATGCGGTGAATAGGTATAATTTACCATATTCAAATAATTTTTTATTAATTGATGTATCTCAGCAATATTTTGTTCTAACAATTTAGAAAATTTGTCATCTTTATTCTTGTAAAAATATTTGCTTAACGCTAACCCTAAAAAGTATTTCCATGGCTTATCTTTCCATTTACCTTTTCTATCAGCAACAAGATAACCGTCAAAAGTTAAATGTAAAACTCCATGATCCAATTGAACAGCTTTATCTTCATGTTCAACTTCAACTGCTCTAATATCTGTACCATTAATCTTTATCCTCACAACAAACTTGTAAAAATCACTGACAGATTTGTTTGGTTCTAAAACCATTTCTATTTGTCTACCTTCAGAAGTTGCTTTCTCTTGATTATACGGTTCTGACCAATTGTAACCATTTTCAAAAAAATAGGCTCCAATCATATTATAGAGCTCTGCAGTATTAAAAAGTCCTTCATACCTTAATTTTAAATGATCAACGATCAATGTTCTTTCAGCCATGTTTCTCTTCAAACTTCTTTTTACCAAAGAAAACCCAATAAAGTGCACCATTTCCAATAATTATCAAGATAATGATTAAGCCAGGTTTCATGAATGAAAGACAGAGTTTAAACTTATAAATCATTCTGTTCCCAGATTATTGATAAATTGGTTAGAAAGACAAGATCATGTTCTTTTGAGTACCAAAAACTTTAAGAAGCTTGTTGGTGAACAAAGTGAAGAGGGTATTAAAGAGGATGGTTAAAAAGTTCCTGCAAAATTTGTTCAAAAAGCTAAAGTTCAATCCGTTTGGTCGGAGAAGCCATATTAAATTAGGGTTATATGGTCCTCCGAATGGAGGAAAATCAACGTTAGCTAACAGAATTTGTCAAGATTGGTTAGGAGAAGAGATGTCTTCAGTTTCTCATATCGCGCACGAAACGCGTGAAATTATGATTAAAGAACAGGTTAATATTAAAAATAAGAAAGGAAAAGAATTAACATTTTCTTTAGTAGATACTCCAGGTATTGCAACCAGAATAGATTATGAAGATTTTCTCAAAAGAGGAATGAAAAAAACTCAAGCTAAAAAAAGGGCCAAAGAAGCAACTAAAGGAGTTATTGATTCAATTAAGTGGTTAGATAATATGGATGCAGTAATTGTCGTATTAGATTCTACTAAAGACCCTTATTCACAAGTAAACATTACAATTATTGGTAACTTACAAGCAAGGGACATTCCCGTATTATTAGTTGCAAATAAAATTGACTTGAAAAGGTCAAACATTGAAGTCATAGAATCTGCATTCCCACAATATAGTGTTGTAGGAGTTTCAGCAAAATATGGTAAACAAATTGAAGATTTTTATGAGTCTGTCTTCAAGTTAGTAAAGTAAGCTTTAAAAACACTGAAAATTTAACTAAAGAACAAAATGGTAACATTCAGATTTATTCCTTATCATGAGATCCAGCCGCTTTCGTCAGCGAAGCGAATCAACAAATTGTTGAAGATTGTTAAAGATGAAAGTATTGTAGTCATGGAAGGTAGGTTAAAGCGAGAAGAAGAAGTTGATTTAATTGAAATTACAATGGAAGAAATTTCTCCAAAATTTAAAGGAATTGAGTTAAGCGTTGTTTATCCTGATAAAAAAGATCAAAGTAATATGCAACGAGTTAGAGGAGCATTTGCTAATGTGTTATTAGGTGATAGGACTGGTTTAACAATTATTGGACCTGCTTCAGTTGTTAAGAAAATTGAAAAAAATCCTAACAAAATTGAACTGTTTATGAATGATAATTCTCCACGCTATCGTAAAAAAAGTGCTAGGAAAAAGAAATAATGCCACATCAATGTGTTCGTTGTAACACCATGTTCCCTGACGGGGCAAAAGAGATATTACAAGGGTGTAGCTGTGGCGCTAGATTATTCTTTTACATTAAGAAAAAGCAAGTTGAAGCAGGTAAAGAACTAATCAGTAATTTGTCTGAAAAAGATAAGGAACACATTGCTTCTGACGTTAGAGAAATTCTTCACATTAAAGAAGATCCTGACAGACCAGTAGTGTTAGACATTGAGTCAATTAGGATATTGAAACCAGGTAAATATGAACTAGACCTTGTCCATATGTTCAAAAAAGATCCTTTAATTGTTAAATTGGAAGAAGGTAAATATATGATTGATTTACCTAGAGCATTTTTGAAAGAAAAGTAGATTTATTCGGCTTTTTCCAAATCTTCTACACTATTAACATTATAACAAGGTGCTTCTAATTGATGTGCAATAACATATTCGTTTTTAATTAACCGAGTTATTGCAGAAAGATAATTTTTTTCTTCCTCAAGAAATTGAAATATTCTTGGAGAAAAACACATCATCCCAGCATCAGTAAATATAGAAGTGTAATCTTTTGAAGAACTATGAATACTAATAACCTTATTGTTATTAACACAAACTATTGCTTTAGACACAGGTTCTGGTTGGAGTACAACACTAATTGTGGCTTTGGCATTTTCAGATTGATGTTTTTTAACTAAAGGTAACAATGAGCCAGGATATACCACATCACAGCAAGTTACTAAAAAATGATTGTCCCCAACCCAAGATTTTGTAGTAAGAATTGCAGAAAGCATACCATCTTGGATCTCCTGAGTATAATAAGAAACTTTAAGATTAAACTTTTCACCAGAGCCAACATATTCTTTTATTTGGTCCCCTTTATAACCGACAACAATAGCAACATCTTTAATATCAGAATCTGTAATCATTCTCAAAACGTGTTCAATCAAAGGTTTTCCCCTAAAATTAATGAGAGCTTTTGGTGTATCTTCTGTAAATTCTTTAAATCTTGATCCCCTGCCTGCTGCTAGTATAACTGCTTTCTTCATTTTTTACCCTCAGAATAACAGTTGAGTAAAAGAGCATTGCGTGGACCAATATTATCAGAATGTTGTAAAGCAAAATCTTCTAAAGCAACTTCTTTAACTGCATAAATCCCTCTATGTTCTTCAGAGTTAGATTTATCAATCATATAAACACCATTATGAGAAAAATCAGTTGTATCTCTTAATTTTAGTGCAGGAATTTCTGAGATAAACATTGCTGCCATTTGACTAAAATCAGGAGCGAAAAAATAACCCATGGAAGCTGATGTAATACCTCCACTATAAACAAGAAGTTCTTCTCTTAGCTCTCTCACTAAACATTCAAGAGCAGGATTGCCATTATCAAAATCTTTTCTATCAAAAGAACCTGCAGGAAGAAAATCAATACTCCCTCCAATAGATTTGGATTCTTTCCTATTACCAAAAACAAAGTATCTTTCACCATCTTCTTGGAAACTTGTTAGACCACATGAACCAAGAGATACAAAATCACTCCCTCCAACGTTCATTTGAGAGGCAACCATTTGACTATATGAACCTACAAAAACGTTTAAAGTTATTCTATCTATTGGTTTAGTTGGAACATCATTTTTTGATATGCCAATAAGCGGCCCATCATACACCCCTGGATGTTCTGCTACAAATCTTTCAAAATTTTGTTCAATAACTTCAGCATCGCCAAACTCATTCTTAGGATTTTCTAGAAGAACTAATTTAATATCCCTAACTGGAAGGACATAGTGGTCTAAAGTATTTAATGCCATAACAATATTTTGTGTGAGAATATTTTAAGCTTTATGGAAATTTAAACTAAATCCTCATTTTAATAGCTTTAAGCAATGATGTAACCTAAATTTTACTACGTTGCGCTTTATCACTAATAATAGCAGAATGGCCAGTAGGATCTTCAATAATAAGTTTTAACTTTTCTTTACCAAATAATACTTTGTTCAGTTTTTTTATTAAATTCTTTGCTTTCTTTTTAGCAGTAGCTTCATCTTCAGATTCTGCGGCTGTTTGAATTGAATTTTTTACCTTTTCAATTAAACCTTCAATATTAGTAACATAACCACTTGATGCTGGACCAGGTTCAATAGTTATAACACGAGGAATTTTAACAGTTGCATCGCCTGATTTCACTATTTTCACATTCAAATCTGCTTCAGAAGAAATTTCAAATGTATATTTACAAGGTTCTTTCTTCTCAGCAGGTTCTAAATCGGATTTTCTATAACCACAGGCTTCACAGCCAGCTGATAAAACGAATACACGACCAAAATGTGGAATGTCTATTTGATCTTCTCTTAAAGTAAGTTCTTTTTTTGCACACATTGGGCATGGTTGACCTTTAATTTCTGCCATATTGTGAATAAAGAAAAGTAGCTTTAAAAAGATTGTGTTGTTTTAGTTACTGACGAGAAAGTTAGAGGATAAGTTTATAAAATAAGGGTTAGTTCTTTGGAAGTATGCGCCGGTAGTTTAATGGCTAGAATCCGGGCCTTCCAAGCCTGTGATCCGAGTTCGAATCTCGGCCGGCGCACCATTTTCTATTAACCAAAACACATTTAAACAAAAGAATGGTTCTTTGAGGTGCTGACAAGATCGAAAGAAGAGGTTGAGCTTGTAAAACCCAGCTGGTTCGCTCAAGCGGTTAAACCTGTCTCAAAAGACTTGTCAGCAACTTTTTTATTCTATACCAGTAGTACAAAACAATTAAATAAATCAACTATTTACTAAGACTACCAGCAGTGTGCGATAACGGAGGGAGTTAAGCTTAGAAAATCCAGCTGGTTAGTTTTCACAACGGTAAAACTTCCCATTCGCAAGACGCTGCTGGTTCAACTTTTCTTTGCTAAATATTGATTGCTTTTTGATTGCATATCAAAGAACTTTTTCATTGTTGCATGCAAATCAAGAATTCGATAATATAACGTTTCATAAGTGTGGCCACCTTCAGTAGTATAATCTACAACTTTCTGCTTTTTATAAAAATTAATGAACTTACTTAGAATTTTTCCACGTTTACCACTATCTTTATTCCAGTCACTAATTACTTTACCTTGAATAAGAATATTTATTCTCCCATTAGACAGATGTTTATTTTTTACAGTAACATCTGACAAATCTTCAACTTTAACATTAAACAGGATTTCATAGTCAAGATATTCATCTACCCTTTTATTTAACGCCCAAATAAACTCTTGTTCAGCACCTGCAGGAGAAGGTACTTTATGTTTATAGGCTGCTTCGTGCCATCGATAGCCGTATCTCTTTGCCCAGTCAATAATGGCTGCATACAAACCGTCAAAATCAAACAGGCCATCGTACTTTAACCTTAACTGTGGTGAATTGCCCATAATTTAAAGAAAGAAAAGAGGGTATTTAAACTTTTACGTCTTACTAAACCACACAGTAAAAAGAATATCTTTAATCTTAAACTCAGAAGTATGGTCATACTGTTTTTGCGGAGTGGTAGTTGTAAAGTGTAAAGTTGGAGCTCCTACTTTTTCTTGCATCATTTCTTGAAATTGTTTAAATGACTGTTTTAACTCATCTGTACATTGAACAACCAAATTAATTCTATCGGTTTTTTCTAATTCTGTTTTTTTTCTCAAATCTTGAACTTTTCTCATAATTTCTCTTGCATAACCTTCAGCATCTAACTCAGAAGTTCTTTCAATATTAAGGTACACCGCTCCCTGTTTCCAATTTGCACCAGTAAATCCGTCAGGAGCAGATCTAGTAATATTAACCATTTCTTTTGTTATTTTGATTGTTTGTTTATTGATATCAAAAATGTGTGCCCCATCACTTTCTATATGTTGCACTACTGTTTCTGGACTATCAATTCCTAACTGAGTGATTATTTGTGGGGATAAATTACCATAAACTGGACCTATTTTTGCATACTCTGGTTTTATTGTAAGTTTTACTCCTTCAAATTTTTGTTTAAATTGTAATGATTTTACATTAGTTTGTTGTTTAATTGCATCTTGTAACAGAGTAAAAGGTTCTGCATCTTGTGTTATCACAACTACTTCTTTAACAGGCCATCTAACTCCTAACTTAGCTTGTTCTCTTGCATGTAAAATTGCTTGAATAACTTGTTTCGCACTTGCCATTTCTTTCTCTAATTGTGTATCAATCAGTTCCTTGTTAACTTCTGGCCAAGTATAATGTGAAACACTTGCTTCTTTCAAAGAAAATGTTTCTTTAAAATTAAGATATATTGCTTCACAAATAAAAGGAGAAATGATTTGAAACATTTTTATTGTAGATAACAAGACAGTATAAACAGTGTAAAGTACAACTTCTTTATCTTCTTGTTCTCCAACAGAACTTTTTTCTCTTACAAGTTGCATATAAGTTCTTGACAATTCTAAGAATAAATTTTCTATTGGTGCTATGATTTCATCTAATTTGTACTCTTCTAACAGTTTAGAAACTTCTTGCACTGTTGAATGTAGTTTTGAAAAAATGTATTGCTCTTCAACACCTAAACGATCTTCTGAAATATTAAGTTCCGCGGGGTTTACTTCGATCTCTTTTGCTATATTTAACACTAGCTTATGCATGTTCCATAAGATGTGTAAGTTTCTTTGTTTAACAACACACTCGTCCCAACTAAAATTGATATCTACTCCAGCCCTGGTTTGACACATGTAATATCGGAAAACGTCTGCACCGTGTTTCTGAATAAATTCTTTTGGAGAGATTATGTTACCTAAAGACTTAGACATCTTTACTCCATCAATGTCATTAAGAAACCCGTGCATAAAAACTCTTTTGAATGGTGCTTTATCAAACGCTAAAAATGAGCACACCATTAATAGATTAAACCAACCTCTGATTTGATCTTTACCTTCTAAAATAGCATCTGCAGGAAAGAATTTTTCAAAAAGATCTGTACGTTGCGGATAATATAAACTATTCCAACTAGCACTGCCTGCATCTACCCATACATCTAAAATATCTGGACATCTTTTGTAGACTTTACCATCTTTTTCTATTGTGATTTCATCAATTGAAGGGATGTGCAAATTTGTAACTTTTTGTCCTGACAATTCTTCTAATTCTGCAACTGAGCCCACAACAATATAGTCTCCATCTTCGGCTTGCCAAATTGGAATTGGAGTTCCCCAATAACGTTGTTTAGTTATAGAATTATCACGTAAATTTTGTAACCATGAATGAAATGCATTCTTAGCTGTTATAGGATTCCAAAGAACTTTTTCATTTTCAACAAGCATTTTCTCTTTAAGATCTTCAACTTTGAAAAACCACTGTTTTGTTGTTCTAAAAATTACAGGTTGATGTGATCTTTCACCATGTGGGTAGTCGTGGACATACTTCTCTTTTGCAACTAATGTTCCAGAATCTTCAATTGCTTCAATGAATTTATTATCATCAATTTTTGCTTTATAATCAGTAAACTTACCAAACTCTTTGAAATAACCTTCTTCATTGACACAATTAAATGGTGGGATTTTATTATCGTGGCCAACTTCATAATCTTCAGGGCCACAACCTGGTGCACAGTGAACCAAACCGGTTCCTGCTTCGGTGGTAACATACTCTTCTGAAGATAAAATTGAAAAAAGTTTTGGATTGTTTTGTAAGTCTTCTGGCAAACACTCTTTAATATTTAATGGATGAGAATAATGTTGGCCAACTAGTTCTTCCCCTTTATACTCTTTAGTAACTTGCATCTTTCCTTCAAGAACATCATCCACTAACTTTCCCGCTAACTCTTTTGCAAGTATCCAGGTTTCATCTCCTACTTTAACATCAACATAATCTAATGTGGGGTTCACCATTATTGCTAAATTTAATGGAATTGTCCAAGGAGTTGTTGTCCAGATAACAAAGAATGTATTTGGTTTATCTTTATGTGGAAATTTCATGTAGATAGAAGTATCAGTTACTGATTTGTATTCTAATTCATGCTTTGCTACTGCAGACTGAGTTGCAGCATCCCAGTGCATTGTTCTTTGACCTTCATATAATCTGCCTTTCTCATGTGCGGTTTTTATTAAGAACCATAAACCTTGGATAAACTCTTTGGAGATTGGTTGATAAGGATCAGTGTGATCAAAAGTGCTACCAAGCCGAATAAAATCTTTATTCATCTGATGCATCATTTCAAGACAGAAATTTTTACACTCATCTGTAAATTTTTTAACTCCAAATATCTCAATCTCATCTTTGTTCTTAAGACTAAATTTTTTCATTACTTTTTGAGATGTTGGTAAGCCATGCATGTCATAGCCCATTCTGTCCCAAAGATTTTTTCCTAGAAGTCTTTGATGACGTAAAACCATATCTTTTAGACAAATGTTCCATGCAGTACCCACATGAACTTTTCCTGAAGTGTATGGCGGACCTTGCAAGAAATAAAATTTCTTTCCGTTTTTGTTTTTTTCTCTTAATTGTTCTAATATTTTATTAGTTTGCCAATAGGTTAGAATTTGTGGTTCAAGTGTTTCATGATCGTATGTGGGATATTTCATCTTTTTAATGTGTTATTCCTTTATTTAAAAATTGATTGGTAGAAGAGATAACTATGAGTGGCAGTTACGCTGCTGAGATAATAATAGTTGTCATTTATTTTAATAATTAGAATAAATATTTAAATGTTTACTTTAACAAAATAACATTACCGCGGCCTTTCTTAACTTTCTCCACTAAACTTTTATGTTCTAACTCGGTAAGAATCAATGAAACTTTAGCCTCAGATAAATGTAACATTTCTCTACGTAATTGTTTTTGCGTAATTCTACCATCGTGTTTTTTAATGATTTCTAATGCAGCATCTACTTGTCCTGGTTCACTTTCAAGATCTGCTTTATGTTCTTCAACAGTCTTACGAGCTTCAGATTGTTTCTTTTTTCTAAACTTTCTAAGAGGGCCATACTTTTTTCGTGCTTGATAAACTCTAAACAAAGCAAAAGCAAATATCAAACCTGCAACTATATAGGTCCAAGTTTTGTTAGAACTTTCCTCAGTAGATTCTGTAAAAAATTCTGTTTCACCATCTGCCCAAAGATCATCTTCTTCAGCAAAACTAGGAAGTAAAAAAATATCAAATTGAAAATTACCATCTTTAGTTATAGTAATACTCTCTTCAATAATGATTTCTCCTTGTTGTGCCGTTAATGTATACATACCGACAGGAACATCAAACTGATAGATCCCATCTTGTGATAACATTCGTTGAGCAGGGATAGTATTAAGTTCCACTAAGACGTCATTAGCAATTTCTAAAGAAGCATCATAAACAGTTCCTTGTAAGGTAGCAGCTGATACTAAAGGGAAAATAAAAAGTACAACAAAAACAAGCCAAATTTTGTTCATCAATACACCTATTTTATTCCAAATTATAAATCATACGGCTAATTCGGAGGATACTAACCGTTTTTTGTCTGGAAAGCTGTAGAAAACGTTCGGTTTTCTGGGGGCTCCTGGAAATATTTTCTCTATTTCCGATAGCTTTATAAACAACCTGTTTTCCAAAGAGATACAAAAAATGTATGCTCAATTAAGCTTGAGTGTGAATAGGTGATCCAATTAATTTTGGACGACAATTTTGACAACAATTCCTAATAAAATAAGAATCAGCAAAAGACCAATAACAAAATACTTCAGGGATACATAAAAAATGACTTGTCATTTTTTAGCACTAAAATTGAATTCTCAATTTTATGTGTAAAAAAAAACTTTTCTAATACCCGTTGATCCTGCGGGAGATTGCTGCTATGGGAGTTCGACTAAGCCATGCAAGTCAGAGGGATCTTCGGATCACAGGCTGAATGCTCAGTAACACGTCAATAATCTGCCCTTAGGTCTGGGATAGCCATGGGAAACTGTGGGTAAAACCGGATAGAGAATCGATACTGGAATGTTCTTTTCTTGAAAAGCAATGCCTAAGGATGAGTTGGCGGCCGATTAGCTTGATGGTAGGGTAAAGGCCTACCATGGCTACGATCGGTAGGGGCCGTGAGAGCGGGAGCCCCGAGAAGGGTACTGAGACACTGACCCTAGCCCTACGGGGTGCAGCAGGCGCGAAACCTTTACACTGTACGGAAGTGCGATAAGGGAACTCCCAGTGCTCATGCATTGCATGGGCTTTTGCCAAGTGT
>JABHXC010000002.1 GCA_018657475.1 Candidatus Woesearchaeota archaeon | reverse complement strand
TTAGCTAGGCCAGCATACGCTGTTATTATTGAACATTTGATGAAAGAATAAGAAAATGGATAGAGATGAGAATGATATTTCTGATACAGTAAGTGGGGATGAAGGAAATGGAAGTATTGAAAAAGATCTTGTTCGTACTAATTCTGGGAAATATGTTGTTCGTCTTGGTATAAAGAGAGTTGCTCCAGGCGTACATGTGACTTCTATTAATGGTCCTAAGAAAAAATTTAATGGTGTGTATGTGGTTCCCATTCGTGGGCCTAGGAAAGATTATGAAGAACCTACTATCACAGATGAACCTTCTGAACAGTTAAGTTATTCTGAAGAATAAGTTTTACTTCTTTAAACTTCTTCTAACTTGATCAATGATATAAGGAAGAATAAATGCAATACCAAAGATTAAAGCTAATAACCAAGCATTGTGTTGAACATTGTTAATCGGTAAGCCTGCAATGAACTTATTAGAAATAAATACTATAGCTAAGACATTCCCAATACCAAACAATGGGACGATAACACTTGCAATACGATGATGTTTCTTTTCTAATAAACCAATATCCGTTATTAAGAAATTGTACAAGAATCCAATTGAACCAGCAAGTACAATGATTATTGCAAACAGGATTCCTTTATTTAATGCTATCAGAAAAGGGATTAGTGTAAACGCTACTAAGACATTAGCAACAATAATTACCACTAAAGCACTCCAAAAAACCATCTTTGAAATAAATAGGTCGTGGCTGGTTGACCTTTCCAAAGCTGCTTCTGCGTGTTCTAACTCTTTTACGCTCCAACCTTTCTTTCTCAATTCTACTTTTCTTTGTCTTTGCATGGTTAATGAAAGTGACTTAGGTGTTGTGCTACTTGTCTAAACTCTTTTGCAACTTTTGAACGAGGAAATAAATGGTGTACTGGCATTCCTTGATGTAACGCCTTTCTAACTTTTTTATTATGTGGGACATTACCAATAATGTGTTGTCCAAGAATTTGTTCAATTTCTGATATCTGTAATTCGTGTTTACCTTTATTGCTCATATTTACTAAGATACCTGCGATAGTGTTATCTTGTGCTTTAGCTGCTTGCATGGTTTTTAGGGCATCCATAACTGAAGGAATTGTAGGTGTGACAACAACAATAACCTCATCACTATTTTTTAAAACTTGATCAACATCATACCCTAATCCGCTAGGTGCATCAATTAAAACAAATTGTGCAGTATTATCAAGATGTTCAAAAACTTCTGCTAATTGTTGAGTATTTGTTTTTTGAAATTCTTCATAAGAAGGAGAGGAGGGGATTACTGATAGGCCACTTTCATGCAAATAAGTAATTTCATGCAAATCTTGTTCTCTACGCAAAAATTTGTTTAATGTCCCTTTAGGATTCATAAAACCTAACTGGAGAGCAACATTGGGTGTAACTAGATTGGCATCCACCAAAACTACTTTCTTTCCCAAACTTGTTAATGCGTGGCCAATATTAATTGTTGACATAGTTTTGCCAACTCCACCTTTCCCAGAAACTACTGCAATAAACTTTGTCATCATCTCACCGTTTTTTATAATTTAACTAAATGAAGTATTTAACTGTTTTGTTAGAAGTCTTGGTTATCTGGAGCAACTTCTCCAACTTTATCCCAAGCATAATCTAGAAATTTGTGTGCGTAACGTTCACAATTAATTAAATTATCACTATCGACTTCAATGGTCATATTTTCCACTTGGGCAATTAGAGTTACGTGTCTTCTAAATTCTCTTCTTTTTTCATGGGGAAGAGTTAAAATGTTTCTTATTTGTAAATAAAAACGAAGAAATTTTTGTAATTGTTCATCTTCTGTGTATAAACCTCCTAATTGGTTACTTCTTCTCGCAGGGCTTTTTGGAAGAGTTTCTATTTTTTCTTCTTCTTGTGCTTGAACAAGTAATCCTTCAATTATCCAATCAAAAATACTAACTAACCGCTTTACAGCTCCCGCAAGAACGTCAACAGTTCTAGTATATTTTAGGCTAACGTAAATAATATGCTCTAGACGTTTTAATTCATCTCGTGCTTCCATTAAATAATCATTCATATCTAGATAACCCTCAGAAATCTAGTTGAGTTCTTTCTAGTTTTTATGTTTTTCTATTGCAAGGTGAAGAATATCATCAGTTTTATCCAAGAAATCTTTTGTTTGGTACAACCATTTTTGTAATTTGTCCATGGAAAGACTTTGCATTTTGTACTCTTTTGTAGCTAAAATTAATCTATTACCTCTTTGAAATTCTACTGGACAATTTTTATGCATTTCTTGAAGTTGTTTAAGATCTAGTAATAATGAGATGTGTCTAGGATCAATTTTGTTTCTTTTTACAGATTTTCTTTGAAATGTGTGAAGTTTGCTTTGAAAAGTACTTCCATAGATGGGTATTAGGTGTAATTGGCGTTCATAGGCAAGAATTGCATCAATGGCGTGTTCAAATGAAATAACTAAATTGTTTACTACTCCCATCAGTAACTTAGGATCTTTTACCATTGGATATGTCACATGTAGTAAATGCCTTGCACACTCATGTTGAAACTTTGCTTTCTTTCTTGAATCAAGAAAATCGTTTGACATATAATCAGTAATGAAGAGAATTATAAAAATGTTATTCACAAATGTCACGTCATTTGATAACAAAAATCTTGATTTTTGGAACAGAAAACTAGTTTTCTTGTAACGAGAGGGCATGCGCTTTGCTTAGTACTTATTCAGAAAGTTTCATAATTGCTTCTGCTAAGTCGCCTTGAGCATCTTCAATAGCTTTTCGAGCAGTAGCTTCATCTTTACCAGTTTGGTCCATCACCGTTTTAACATCTTCTTCAGATATTTCTGGTGTAGTATCAAGTTCTTGTTCATGGATTTCTCCAGAAATTTGGAAATTTTCTTGGCCCATCATATTAACTTTAGCCACAGACGGATTTGTAATGATAATATTTTTTTCTGCTGTTTTAATAATTACTTCGATAGCTGGGATATCGACTTGAGTCATACCTAGCTGTTTCATCATTTGTTGCATTTTCCGAGGGTTCATGCCAGGAATCATTTTATCCAATCCACGCAGAGCCAAACATATACAAGAAAAGAATGATTACCATTATTGCAACACAAACAACAACAACGGTCATTGGAGAAATTTCTAACCTAGATTTGTATTCATCATAGTACCGAGTTAATCCTCCCTGACCTGAGGGCATCCTGATTTTATTGTCTTTTGCCATGTAAACCTTACAGCTTTACCATGCCGGTGGTGCGGCGTTCGCTTTGCTCAGCCCCAGTAGTGGATGATAATCTGTTTATAGTTAAGTTTTATTAGGTGTTTTATATAGTTTTTGTAAAAATTGGTAGGGTGGAATAAGCCGCCTTTTGTCAGATGCTGTATTCAGACCATCTGTAAGAGCATTCTACTAAGCGTTGTAACAACTTGCACCAGCCAGTATTCGCCGTTTCATCGTTCCCATACAACATAGTCTTTGGGTTAACTTGTCTGTTTCTCAACAAACTTCGCCATTTTCATCCCGATGTATGGACGTGTCGTTTCTGAGCCAGAGACAACCATTTCTGATTCTCACCTTGCGATGAGTGGCCTTTCTTAGGTGGGCGGACTTTCCTGGGTTTAACCGAGGTTTCCCCTTCGCTCTCTACCACCACTACCAAGTATATTTTAGAGTAGTGGCTTTATAAAGGTTTTGGGGAGAATTTGTTTATAGAAGTTGAGCAAGACCATCATTGTCTTTTCTTACTTTTTTTTGTTCTTCTTCAGGAAGATTTTGATAAAACTTTGTAACTTGGTTTAAATCTCTTAGAAATTGGCTTTCACCTTTTGGTGTTACCACCCAATGTGGTTCTTTTGGAGCTTGATGGTAAAAACCGAATCCTGAATTTTGGATAACTGTCCCTCGATATGAATCTATATTGCCTTTTAATGCTTCTTCTGCATATTCTGTAACGCTCATATCTCTATTACCCATATGAACTCCTGCAAATTCCCTCTTAAATGCTTTTGGTGGTTGAGAAACGATTGTGTGAAATGGAACATATTCTGGCATGACATTTTGTAAATTATTTTTCTTTATTATTATTTCGTTATTATATCACTTATTTGTAATTAATGTCATTGATTTTTTAAAAAAACAAAATTTATGGTTATATAAGATGAAAGATGAAAGAGAATTAATATTATTTGAAAGAGAATTAGGAGATTATAATATTGCTAGTGCTATTTGGTCTTATGGAGATGTTATAGATTTTATTGATGGGGAAAGAAAGGGGATAGTTATTGCTGATACCACTGGACATCAGAGAGATTTTGGTGATGCGATGAAAGGATTTCTTAAAAGAGAAATTGCTAGTGGTTGGGGTTCTCGTTTTGATGCTAGAACAGAAATTCTTGATCTTGGGCAAAGATTATCTGATGAAGGAAGTAAACATCAAAAAATTTTTGATGAAAATAAATTACGTTGTTTGAATGATTGGTGGAATTATGCAGGAATTAATTATGCGCAATTGGAAGAAAAAATATATTTAAGTGGGTTATATTATTTGCTTGTAAGAAGAGATGGTGATATTGAAACTCCTAACTCATCTCTTTTTTATCATCATTATAAAAATCCTGGTGGAAGGAGTATGGCTGAAATTGATTTTAATCAAGGAGATGTTCTTTTAATGACTAGTGATGGATTACGAGATAATATTTGTTCAACTTATCGTTGTCTTTGGCAAAAAGCTAAAAGTAAGATGGATAGCGTTAACAGAGAATTAACAGAAGTTATTAGAAAAAATATTGATAATGATGTTGTTGAGATTCGGGACGTATTAGTTAAAAGGTTTCGACAATATTTTTTATCTTGTGAATTCAACCAAAAAATTTATGATTCTGAACGTTATGATGATGTTACTTTTGCTTTGATAAAAAGAAGAATTGGGTTTTAACTACTTATTAATGATGTTTTTGCAAATGTTTATAAACTCAATTATTTGATTTTTAAAAAAAATGCGAGCAGAAAAAATAGATCCAAGAACCATACTCCCTTTAGAACCTCCACATAGGCGTTACACTGTTAAATCTCTTTGTAAAACATATGAGGATTCTGAATTAAAAGATAATTTAGATGAAATTATTCCTTATATTTTTGTTCATTTTGTGAGGAATAAAGGTTTATTCATGGTTGATGGACATCATAGGGCAGCTGTTGCTCTGATGTATGAGCAAGGAGTAAACGCATTGTTTCTAAACACATTTAAGGATCTTTACGATGCATATGCTTTGATGGATATGGAAATAATTCCTCCATTCAAATTTGATGTTAATATAAGAGAATGGATCCCTCATATGTCTAGGGATCTTCCATTAAAACGTGAGGCTTATGCTCTTCCTAAAGGGGTTAGGGCCATGGATGATTTTGTTCAGAGAATTAAAGATAATAGCTATCTTTGGAGGCCTTCTATCTCAATAGGTTGACTAATTAATTTTAATAATTTACCTTACAATCTCAACTTTCAACAATAACTTCTCCATACCTTTCTTATGGCCCGCTCCAACGATACAAAGAATTTTCTTATCTGGGAAAGAACGCATTAATTTAATCAATGCTTTCACCATATATGTGTTTCTATCTGAAACTAATGTTTTATACACAGAAGGATAGCGTTCTTTAAGTGGTAGCATCATTTTTTCAATAATGTTTTGTTCTGGGACCTTTCTTAAATCGAAATTTTTCAATCCCAAATTTTTCATTTGTTTTCTTGGACGAAATAATCCTTTTACTATATCTGACCCGAACCTGAATTTTTCTTTCCAGGAAATTCTTTTTGATAGATTTTTAAGAGTTATTTGGATAGGTTGGTCAATAAATGCAACTTGAAGTTTATGCTTTTTTGCTAACAATAAAGCTGTTTTCATCTCACTTCCAGGAGCAACCCCAACCATATTACCTATTTTTTGTTGAGCAAACTGGCCAATTTTGACAAAAATCCAACCTTTTAATCCAATTTTTAGAATATCTGAAATTTTAACTTTACTTTTTTTCTCTTGTAACAGTCCTGTAGCTCGCTGTACATCTAACTCAACGGCGACAATGTCTGGTTGCCATGAAGTTATTACAGAAGTAATCTCATCAATACTTTGTTGAGAAACATGCGAAGTCCCTAACAGCCTAAGTTGCATAATCTGGTCGAGAAGAGAAAACTATTTAAACCTACGCACTTTTTCCGAAACAGAGGTGGAAACTCAATGTTAAAGATGCAAAAAATTTCACAAACATACGATCTTAAAGTATTTACTGATGCAGGTGATTACTTTGGAGATATTGAAGATAGTATTCTCTCAGCAAACAAAGTTTCTGGTTGGAAAATTAAAGCGACAAAGAATTCTTTCTTAAGTAGAGTTCTTGGTAGTGCAAAAGGCGTTATTGTACCGCACCAGCTAGTAAAAGCAGTAGGTGACATTTTAATAATTTCTAAAAATGCTGTACCAACTGGTGGACATGCTGAGGAAGCAGAAGAATGAATATTGAAAAGTACTTCCGTGATTTAATGCAGTACCAATACTTTTTAGGGGATGCGGAAGAACTTGACGAATTGTTGCTTGTTGCAGCATAACGAAAACATTATAAACATCTTTTCTGTTTGTTTTATTTAAGATGGCTGATGTTGTTACCCTTGCTTTACTGGTTATTGCAAGTATTTTATTCTTTGGATTCTTTGCAGAGTTTATTTTTCGCAGATTTAAAATTCCAGATGTGTTATTTTTGATTATACTAGGTTTTGTTTTAGGTCCATATGTATGGGGATTAGTTTCGCCTGCTGATTTGATTGATATTGCACCTATTTTTACTACATTTGCTTTACTCTTTTTATTATTTGATGGTGCATTTAACATCAGTTTATCATCATTAATAAGAGAATTTTCTCACAGTTTTGGTTTAACACTTTTTAACTTTTTAATTTCTTCAATCTTAGTTATGATAATAATGCTTATTGCTGGTCATTCGCCATTACCTGCATTATTAACTGGATTTCTTTTAGGTGGAGTTTCTTCATCATTTGTAATTCCTGTTTTAAAACAATTAAATCTTCCTTCAAAAATTTATTCTTTATTAGCATTAGAGTCGGCATTAACTGATGTTTTTTGTATTGTATTTTCATTAACGGTCATAGAATTAATTACTTTAGGAACGTTTGCTCTCCAAAGCACAGTAGCGTCGATCGCTTCATTATTTGCAGTAGCAGGTTTGATAGGATTATTGGCAGGTGTTGTTTGGATTATTTTAATTTTAAAAGTTTTCAAAGAACATAATTACATTATGGCAGTAGCTTATTTATTGATGGTTTATGTATTAACAGAATTTTTAAGTGGTAACGGCGCTATAGCGGCACTTTTCTTTGGATTGATTTTGAAAAATTCAAAACAACTTTCTTCCATCATAAAAGGAATTTTAACTAGAAGTAAAAGTGAAAAGAAAAAAGCATTAAAAGGAGATCTTGGTGTATCGATAACAACGCCTAGTGAAGAATATTTTTATCATCAACTTTCATTTTTTTTGAAAACATTTTTCTTTGTTTATATTGGAATTTTAATTGATTTAAGTGATTGGAAAGCTTTACTTGTTGGTGGAATAATATCTGTTGTGTTATTAGGTTCTAGGTTTGCTTCTTTTCTTCTCACCAAGCATGAAAAACCTGAATATCGAGCACTTGTGAACTCTATCTTTGCAAGAGGTTTAGCTGCTGCAGCAGTTGCACAAGTAGCGGTTCAAATGGCAGTACCAGGAGCAATTTTTATCGCAAAAGTATCTTATGTTGTTATTACAGGAACAATAATTTTAAGTTCATTACATCTTTTTGTAGTTCAAAAGAAATATCCTTCTTTAGCCCCATTGCCAAAAGTTGTTGGGAAAAAGTAGAAGATTAAAAAAATGATTGAGAAGATTAGAGATTTATTTTCAAATGTACCTTATTTACATAACAAATGGATACAGGCTGCAATAGTAATTTTTTTATTTATTATATTGGCTAAAGTTGTTCATTTTGTTTTTGCGTTTTATCTTAAGAGATTTGCTAAGAAAACTAAAACAAAAGCAGACGACATGATTTTTTCAAAAATTAAATGGCCACTATTCTTTTTGATTTTGTTTTAT
>JABHXC010000021.1 GCA_018657475.1 Candidatus Woesearchaeota archaeon | reverse complement strand
TAGAGTGTTATTAGTATAAGCAGTAGTTGGAGTAATAGTAGGAGTTGTTACGGAAGGTGCAGTGTTAGCAGCTGCTATTGTAACATTATTTGAAGTTACAGTTGTTCCATCTTCTGTACCATCATTTGGTGTTATGGTTGCTGACCAGACATCACCTACTGAAGTTTCGTTTGAATCTAATAGATATGATTGGTTATTGTAAATGTTTAGTATTTGTTCGTCTGATAAAGTTTTGTTCCAAATCATTAAGTCATCAATATAACCATCATAGTAGTCAGCACTTGCTGCTGCTCTGTGTCCACCCAAGTTCCATCTTTCCCCTAATGTTGCTACACCTAAACTAACTAAGTTTGCACTTCCTGATACGTCAGTGGTATTAATTAATGCGCCATCAACATAACAACTTAAATCGGTGCTATTGATTTTCATAGTTATATGGTGCCATGCATTAGTGTAACTCCCATACATTAAGCAATTACTTGCACCAAATGTGTCATCATCATAAGTTAGTGCTATTACTGTAGGAGTGATTGCTAATCTAATTTCGTCTGTGTTAGCTGCTGACCTAGCGTTAAAGAAATAATCTGTATCTGACGTTGTAGTAGCATATAGCCAGGTAGTGATTGTCCACCCATCTGACTTTTTCTCAAGTTGATCGGATATACTTTGTGTTAATAAAATATAATCATTATTATCATCAAAGTCATAAGCACCAAATCCGTCGTAACCACCTGTTGGATTGAATGTTGCCCCTGTAACTGAGCCATAATTATTCAATGAGGAGTAATCATGTGCTTTTGTTGAAGCAGAACCGTTCTCTTCAAATGGCATGTTTAACACAGTGATTGAAGTGCTGTTTAGATACCAATTGGTGATGTTCTTTACATTATCTCCATCAGCATCACTAACATCCCAATAAGTGGTTAAGTTTTGGTTAGTATTGTTATTTATATTTGTAGCATTCAAAACAACATTACTAACAACCGGCTTTCCATTAGAAAGAACAGTCAAATTACCAGAAGAAGCAACTGCAGAATCTCCAGTACCATCATTAGCAGTTACGTCTACCTGCCAAACATCTCCAGCAGAAGTTTCTTGAGAAACTATTAAATCTGTACGATTATTGTATAAAGCTGAGATTTGTTCAGGAGATAAGGTTCTATTAAAAATTTGAACATCATCAATCGTACCGTTAAAAAACCTAATATTAGGATTTAAAATTATCAGATTACCTATCGAAGCAACAACATCAGCGTCAACAGAAGAATCGGTATTTGTATCACTTGTTTGAAATGAACCATCAACATATAAACTCCAATTATTAAGAGAAGCATCTCTTGTTACAAAAACATGATGCCAATTACCATCATTAATACCATTGTAAGTTAAAGAAGTAATTGGGTCAGTTCCATCATCAACTTGTAATCTAAGTTGACCTGCAACGCTTACCCCTATATCAAATTGAACCCAATCAGTTAAAGAAGCTATACTATTACTGCTTGAAAACAGTTGTCCTGTACCAGTCATGGTTGTCTTTGTCCATAGTGATATTGCCCAATCATTATCTTCTGGAGAAATACTTGGTGCAAAAGTACTCAAATTGATAAGATCATCAGTATTAAACTCATATGCACCAAAACCATCATAACCACCAGTTGAGTTCCAAGTTGCACTATTAATAGTTCCATTATTACTATTTCCAGAATAATCTTTTGTTGTAGAAGCAGGATCAGCAGTGTTATTTTCAAATGGCATATTTAACACTGTAATAGAATTGCTATCCTTCTTCCAATTGTAAATTAACTTAACAGAAGCATTATCATCTTGATCTGTAGTTACAGTTAAATTTTCATTAGTAGAATTTCCAAGTGAACTTGAATTTAATACTACAGATGTTAAGTCAGGTCCGGCAAATGGAGATATTTCTTCTGCGAAACCAAATGATTGTTCAATTAGAGGTTCTTCAATTGTTTCATTAACGATTTCAGTTACGTTCTCTTCAATAATTGACTCTTCTACTGGTAATGGAAGAGGGCCAATGAATTCTGGGTCCTGTGTTACATTTTCTACTGGATCTTGTGGAGTTGGTTCTACAACAGGTTCTTCTTCTACAGGAAGTTGAATCGGTCCAATGAATTCTTCTGTTACGTTCTCTTCAACTTCTGGAGGAGTTACATTTTCTACAGGAAGTTCTTCAGTAACGTTCTCTTCGATAATTGGTTCTTCTACAATAGGATCGGTTACTGGGACTTCAATAACTTCTTCTACTGGATCTTCGACAACTTCTTCCACAGGTGTTTCTGGATCATTAACTTCAGGAGTTGGTTCTTCAACTATTGGTGCTTCAACAACTTCTTCTACTGGTGTTTCTGGTTCACTTACTTCTTCTGGAAGTTCTGATTCTGAAGGGGCCTCAACAGGAATTTCAGTAACATTCTCAGTTATTGTTTCATTTTCTACAGGTAGAGTTATCTCTTCAATAGTTTCATTTACTTCTGGTAAAGAAATAGTTACGTTTTCTGTTTCATTTGTTGGAAGTCCAATAGTAAAGTTTTCAGGTGCAGTGATATTTTCTTCTACAGTTTCATTTGTTGGAAGTTCAATAGTAGTGTTATCAACAATAGTTTCATTCTCTTCAACAACTTCTTCAGGGATAGAAATTTCTTCTGGTGTAAATTCATCAACAGACTCATTCAAAATGATTTCTTCAGTAGCATTTACAGTTACATTATCACCAACTACTGCGCCGGTAATTCCACCATTGAAAAAACTAAAAAAACCTTGGTCCCCGGTACCGGGGGTGGTAGAATGAGAACCAAGGCTATGAATAGAAAAGACAAATAATACTGCAAGAACTACTAACAATCCTGTAACAATTTTTACACCAGTATTTTCTCGAATTGGTTTACGGTTAACAACATGAACAGTTTTTACAGGTCTTTCAATTACAGGTTCAGATTTTTGTTCAATCTCTTGCAATTTAGCTAACTCTAACTCTACCATTTCTTGCCGTTCTTGCCAGGTGATTTTAGAACGTGATGATTTCATCGTTCATCACCTCGCTTAACTAACGAAACTTTTACCATTGCGCCGACAGAAAATTCTTTCCAGAACTTCTGCGGGACAGGGATTTTTCTTTGTAAAGACCCTTGTTTAAGCACAAAATCAACAAAATAAACTGAAGAATTCTCTATTAACTCTACCCTTACATAACTGTCTAGGGGGAACTCGTCCCAGAACCTTTTCAGCAGGGGTATTTTTCTCTGACGCTCTCCTTGCGCCTGGATTTTCTCTACAAAGTACACTATTGAGGCCTCTTTAAATCTACTATAAGTATAAATCAACTATTTATAAACGTTTTTATTTCTTTAAAAGATCTAAAACAACATATAGAAATAATAAATCAATATATAGTAGATTTAAAATAGAAGAGTTTATATTAGATTAATCAAGAGGAACTACATGTGGATACACAATATTGACCCAACTTTGGTTCATTTAGGCCCGTTAGAAATTAGGTGGTATGGGATAGCTTACGTTTTAGGATTCTTTATTGCGGTTTGGTGGCTAAATTATTTAAGGAAAAAAGGTAAATTCCCATTAAAAAAAGATGAAATTTGGGATTTAGCATTCTATTTGTTGTTAGGAGTAATAATTGGGGCCAGATTGTTTATGATCTTCTGGGAACCACAAATTTATCTTAAAAATCCGTTAAACCTACTAAAAATTTGGCAAGGGGGAATGAGTTTCCATGGGGGATTAGTAGGAATTATTACTGCAGGATATTATTATAGTAAAAAGAAAAAAATATCTTTCTTAAAATTGGCAGATATGTTATCATTTCCTACAATGTTTGCATTAGCTTTGGGAAGAGTTGCTAATTTTATTAACGGAGAATTAGTTGGACGAGTTACAAACAGTTCAATTTGCGTAGTGTTCCCAGGATTTGATGAATGTAGACATCCTTCAACATTATATGCAGCATTAAAAAGATTTTTAGTAGCTGGTTGGTTATTATGGTTAACATTAAGAACGAAATATGCCCCAGGTTTTATTTTCTGGAACTTTATTTTCTGGGAAGGAGTTGGAAGATTCATCGTAGATTTTTACAGAGAAGATACACTTTATGCAGGTTTAAGTCTTGGACAATGGTTCAGTTTGTTAATGATCATAGTAGGAATTTATGTGTTCATTAAAAAATATAGAAAAGACTGGATAAAAGTTTTGTCAAGAGTTTGAATGCACGTATTTAGTTAAGCTTGCACACCACTTGGATAATGACTAGTTTTAATTTTATATGCCATTATGTGGCTCCATTGGCAAAGCTAACTAAATACATACGTTTGAAGTATAAACTTATAAACTAGAAATATATTTCTAATGATAATAGAGGTGATTTTACATGGCAAAACAAGTTGAAAGTGATTCTAAAGTATTTGCTTGGTTAGCAGTATTTTTAGGGATTATTGGATTTTTAATTGTACTTCTAGCAAAGAAAGATGATAAGTATGCAATGTTTTACGCAAAACAAAGTTTAGTTTTATTCATTGCGGCAATAATTGTTTGGGTTGTAGGAATAATTTTAATGTTCATTCCAATTATTGGGTTAATCATTTATTGGGTCTTGAGCGTTATTTTGTTGGTGCTTTGGCTAATGGGTTGGATCTTTGCATTAAGTGGAAAAGAAAAACCAATACCTATTGTTGGAAAGTATGCAGAAATGTTTAAATTTTAATTTTTTTTTCTTTTTTTTAATATGACAAAAGAATATTCCATTGTTTTTGATGAAGAGATTTTACTTTTTGAATTTGAAATTAAAAAGAACACAAAAAGACAAAAACTAAATATAAACAAATTAAGAAATAAAATCAAAGCAGTATTTACAACCCTACGTCTTGCCGTGTGTATCTCTTACCACTAGCAATGTTCATTTCAGCTTCAAGCAATCTTTTGTACAATTTTGTATTTTTTAGAGCTTTATTCTCATGAACTAAACGTAAGTACTCTTTCCTTGGAATTGTTACAGTTTCCATAGGATCATAAGTGGAATTATATTATAAATAACTTTCTATCCATACCAAGAATTCTTTGATTGTTGTTCTCTATCTTTTACTGAACCTGGTTTATTTATCCTGGGTCGAGAAGAAGTTATGTCTCTACGTAAAGTAATATTTAATTGTTGTAAAAATTGGTTCATACCTTCTTTCAAAGGAAGTGGACCATGTAAAATTCCTTCTTTCGCTGGGACTCCAGAAAAAACAATCACCCGATCAGCTAAATAATCTAAAAACATTAAATCGTGATCTACAACTAAAACAGTGGTTTCACGTTCATTAGTCATATTCTTAATTACTTTTGCAATTAACAATCTTTGTTCAACATCTAAATAGGCAGAAGGTTCATCTAACAAAAATAAATCTGCATCTTGGCTCAGACAATGTGCAACAGCAACACGTTGTAACTGTCCTCCAGATAACTCACATAACTTTTGAGTAAACAATTTTTCTAAATCTAACCACTTGATTAACTGGTGTGAATAATCTTCAATTGCTTTTTGTAAAAAATCAGCTACTAGCATTTCGGATTCTGTATCCAAGTATTGTGGTTTATAGGCAACTTTAATTTCACTGTCTAATTCTCCACTATCAGGTTTACCAATACCTGCAAGAAGTTTAATGAAAGAGGTTTTCCCCATACCGTTTTCTCCCAGAACTCCAACAATTTCGTTCTTATACAAAACTCCCTGTTCTGTTTTTAATGAAAAGTTTCCAAGTTGTTTCTGTAAATTTTTCCAAGCAACTAATTGCTCAATCCTACCTGTTTTAGTTTCTTGTGATTTTTCAAATTTTAACGGTTTTACTCTAAACCTAACATTTTCTTCACGTAGGAAACCTTCTAAAAAAGAATTAATACCTTCTCTTGTTGATTTTATACCTGAAACAACACCAAAAACATTATCTTGACCATACATAATATTTAATGCATCAGTCATGTAATCTAAAATTAATAAATCATGTTCAATAACAATTGTTGCTGTTTTTTCGTTAGTTAATGATCTTAAAAATTTAGAAATGTTTACTCTTTGTTTAATATCTAAGTAAGATGTTGGTTCATCAATTAAAAATAAATTTGCTTTTTTTGCTACAGTTGCTGCTATAGCGGTTCTTTGTAACTCTCCGCCAGAAATTTTTGTAATATCATTATCCAAAATTGCAGTTAGCTGCAATGTTTCTGCAAGTTCTTCGATCTTTCCAGTTTGGTCAACTTTTTGTAACAGTTCCCTTACCGTACCTGAAAACTGTTTAGGGATCAAATCAACTTGTTGCGGTTTGTATGATAAATTAATTTCGTTCTTTTGTAATTGTTCTAGAAATTTTTGTGTTTCTGAACCTTTGAAATAGTTAATTACTTCTTTAAACGTTGGAGGGTCTTGCCAATTACCTAAATTAGGTTTCAATATGTTAGCCATTACTTTTAACGCAGTAGACTTTCCTATACCGTTCTTTCCCAAAATACCTGTTACTTGCCCAAAAATTGGTGTTGGTAAGCTGTATAACTCAAAACTATTAGCACCATACCTATGAACTGGAGATTTGTTTAAATGTGATGGAAGGTTGATTATAGTTATAGCATTAAATGGACAACGCCCAATACACACCGTGCAACCAGTACACAAGATTTCATCTATACGTGCAGTATTATCACTACCAGGAGTTATACACTCTGTTCCAGTGCGGTTCACTGGACATAATTTTGCGCATAAATAATTTCCGCAAGCATCTGGTCTGCATTTGTTCTTATCAATAACCGCTATTCTTTTCCTTAACATTTTCTCCACACATCATTCCAACTTATTAAAAGTTGATCTTCTTCCTCTTCCTCAATGGCTTTCCATGCGGGTTCGTATATAAACCTACTCCTCAGAAAAGATGCAACTTTTTTTGATTTAAAGTAATGAAGATTCTTTGAAGTTATTTTAAATTCGTATCCAAAATTGTTCTTAATAATCTCTTTGACATCATCAAAAGTAAGGTTGCTTCTCCTTATTTCTGTAGCGTTTATTCTAATTCTATTGTTTGAATTATCAACTCTTAAAATTTTATGGATTTTATATAAATCAGAAGAAATTTTCTTTTCCATTCCTGGGATTATTCTGGAAACTTTAAATTTTGGACCTTGCTTTAAAGAAGATAAAAATTCGATTTGTTTTCTTGGATGAGCAAAACCGACATGAGAAAAAGTTTTAAGATCAGAATTATTAACTCTAACTCCAATCATTGAAACCTTTGGATTGATTGATAGTTTTTTTAAAAAATCTGTGCATTCCTTAAGAATATTTTTATCAGAAGAACAAAGATCAACACTATGATTTTGCACTGCACTCCCATCAGTATCGAACATTCCCCTCCAGAAGTACTTTTCTAAATTGTTTCTAGAGTAACTTAATATTAATGGAACTTTTAGTGTCACATTTTTCTTTGCACCATAAGGTAAACTAAAGAAAAAATTTAAGAAACGACAAAGCGACTTGTTGTTTACATTTAGAACATACTTTGTCTTATGTTCAGATATAGTGTAAGTCTTTATGTAATTCTTAAGCAGAGATGCAAGATTATAGATAAAGTCACGAGATTGCTCTAATCTTCTGTTATCTGAACTACCATCCACCAATATCCATCTTTTTCCTGCTTTATCAATATGTCCATCCCCTACAGAGCAACCAACAAAGTAAATAAGTTTATTATCTAATAAATCATCAATTTTCTTTGGAACATAAAATCTGGACTTGTTAAGATAATCAGTTAAGTAATCTATCTCTAAAACCCAACGAGATAATTCATTTACATCTTTACTGATAATCCTTAAGAAAATTAAAGGGAAAACTTTAAGCTTAAACCATTTGTCAACATTGCAATTTGTTCTTTTTTTAGTATAATTACTGATCAAGCCCCTTACTTGTTTTGTAGAATTACATCTCTTATTTAATTCATCGGCCAGATCTTTACTTATCTTAGCGTATAAAGTAGTTTGTAAAGGCTGAACAATCTTATCTTTCTTTACAAAGTCATTCATTTTAACAAATGCTGAAAAGATATTAAGGATCCCCTTATTTTTGTCAAGAAATAAAAGATCGTCTTTCTTTTTTGAAATTAAAAAATTAGCAGTTTGGTTCTCAAGTAATAATGGATCATTTTCGTAGTTTAACATTTTTCTTCACCCAGTACGAGAAATGTTAAATGAGAAATATCCATCTCTACTGGAAAGGGCATCATTATTTAAATGTTAACCCTGGCAGTGAGTGTTACATTATCTTAAACCATCATTTTTTAAAAATAAATAGTTTCTTAGCTAAGACGTTTTTAGGAAAAGTTAAATGAACAATTATTAAGAAATCTGGTTTTTCAAAAAAGCAGGATGGCATTTCTCTTTGTCTATTATAGCAATTCTTTTACGCATGATTATACTGCTCAGATTGAGCTTTATATTGGTTTTGGTTACCTAACAGATTTAAGAATCTTGGAGTAAGAAAATTAACAGCTGTTTGAAAATTATGAGAAACATTTCCTTTCTTTATTCCTTGAATTGAACAATAAGTTCCTTTCTGTAAAGAAGCAGGTCCGGTTTGAGCTTCAAGAACATAAGGAAGTCCATCTTCACTAAACTTAATATCAATCCCACGAAGGAAACTTCTTGAATGAAGCCCACCAATAGTGGTTGCAAGTTCATGAATTTCATCAGTTAATTCTAAATTGGAATTTAATCCAAGATTGGAAAGTTTACCTAAAAATTTCGATGGAATAGAATCATTAACTTTAATTGGAGTGTTTAACAGCATTGCAGTATGATCTTTTGCGTTTGACAGTAAATGATCGTTGCTATAAAGTAAAAATGTACCAATAATTTCTGAACCAAAAGTCATTACACGTAATGTACAAGGAAAATCAGTTACAGAGGTTATACGACGTTGAGCAAGTACTACTGAATCTTTATGCAATAATGCACTTTCTTCATTAACTAAATGTACACCTTTCCCATAATGTTGGCCAGTTTCTTTTATAACAAAAGGAGAACCAAGTTTTTTAGCAAGAGAGTTATAATTCCAATCATCAAAATCTTCGTGAAGTATTGTTTGAGGGATTGGAAGTTTTTCATCACGCATACGGCGTATGAATTCTACTTTTAGTTCCAAAGCACCAGGAAAAGAAAGAGGGGAGTTACATTGTAACCTTCCTTGATATTCTGTACTAAAAAAATCTTCAATTTCATCTTGAATTATAGGAGAATTTTGAACAGAACTAATTGTTTCATACAAACCTGCATGATCTGACACCACTATTTTTGGTTTAAAATGATCGGTGTATTGTTGTAAATAAACAGAAACTGGAACTGATTTTGTATCTGCAATGAGATTTTCAATGTCTAACACTGTAACTTTAAAATTTTCATTTAAAAGGTTTCTAGCCACATTTAAATAAACGTCACCGTAAGAAAAACGACGTGTTCGATCATACGTTAATAAGAGATCAATCATAGGAATTTTTTATTGATAACCATGGTTTATAAAATTTTCTTATTGTAATCCCCTAATAGAAGTAACAAAAATAAGATAAGTGTGTATCTTAATTAACTTATTATGGCAAAATGTTCGATATGTAAAGCACAGTTAGCTGAAACGTTCTTAGGAAAGATTAAAGGGACGATTGTTAAAAAAGCTAGTTCTTCAAAAAAATATTCCGTTTGTTTTTCTTGTCAAAAGAAATTTTCTACAAAAGAAGAATTACTTGAACAACTAAAAAAAGTTTAAAAAGAGAATTGATTCTTGAAGTTTTGTTGCCCTTGTAGCTTAGCGGTATAGTGGCTGCCTCGTAAAATCTTGATTTGTTCGGAAATCTCTGATTTCAGACAGCAGCAGGTCGTGGGTTCGATTCCCACCAAGGGCTTTTTATTTTTTTGAAAACTTGAATTCTTTAACCCTACCATGTTTAGCATCATCTAGAGACCTAAGCAAGCTCTTTAGAAATTTGTTTTGTTCTTTAAGCTCGGTTTTGAGCTTTTTTTCTTTTTTTGTTTTTAATACCATTTTTTTTAATATAATTTAGTTCTTTACAAAATTTTTGAACTAATTTGTCTCTCTCTTCTAGGAGTTTTTCAATTTCTTTATTCATCATTTTTGTAAGTCTTATTATTTTATAATCTTTTCTTTGATTATATGAACCTCTTAACATAATCAATTACATTTTGTTGAGTCTTTTTATTTGAGACCCCTATTAGTAACACTACAATTTGTTCTTTGTAAATTACAAAATATACCCTAAATCCCTCGTTTTTGAGTTCTCTGAACTTTTTGTTTCCTAATGGTCTCCCATAATGAAAAGGATCATCTTTTAATATTCTAAATTGCTGATTAAACCTTCTTTGAATCTCTTTTGGGAGTTTCTTAAACTGTTTTCTGAAATCTCTAGTTGTTTTTAGCAGATACATCTATGCCATTTGAGGAAGGTCAATAGTCTCCCATACTGATGTTTCAGTTCTAAGTTCTGGCCGATAAAAACTCGGAGTTATTAATCCCACCAATTTCCCCCTGCGGAACAATCTGATCTTTTTCATATGAATCACCTCAGTTATCATTAGAATTCAGGTAGTTTATATTGTCTATCCGGGGTTGTCCAGTGACCAGTGGGACAATATTGTTAGAATGAGGGGTGGTAAGCCAAAATATTTATATATCACTAATTAAAATAGAGCTCAATGAAAAAGAGTTTATTTTTTGGTATAATTCTTATTATTATAGCAACATTAGTATTAGCAGGTTGTGGAGAAAAGAAAGATTATACAGAATTTGCTCAATGTTTAACAGATGAAGGTGCAGTAATGTATGGAGCATTTTGGTGTCCGCACTGTATTGATCAAAAAGAGTCTTTTGGAGATGCTTGGGAAGAGGTAAATTATATTGAATGTTCCCTTCCAGACAGATCAGGACAAACACAAGTGTGTAAAGATGCAGATATTCAAGGTTATCCTGCCTGGCAATTTGTAGATGATACTTTAATCCCAGCTGAACTCGCAAACCGTAAATCTAGCGGGCCAAATTGGGAAATAAGAATTGCTGGAGAGATTACACTTAAACAATTAGGAACAATCACCGGCTGCCAATTACCTGAATAAATTTCTTCCATTAACTATTTAAATGGCTAAAAAAAATGACAAATATGCCTGAAGAAGACAAAATGCCAGAAAAATCTGAAGAGATTATGGTTAAAGAGGAACCTAAACAGGAAGTAGTAGAACCAACTCCTGTTAAAGAAGAAGTTTCTAAAGAACCTATTAAAGATGATTCTCCAAAAGAAGATATTCAAATTAAAGAAGCACAGCCTGATGAAGGGAAAGAAACAGTAGCAGAAAAAGTAGAAACTAAAAATATCTTTATTGCTATTGCAGTAGTTATTGGTATTTTTGCAGTGATTATTGGTGGATTTTATATTTATAATAACATAACTGGAGCTACAGTAACGAGCATTGATAGTTTACATCAAAGAAATGCAGAAGGAAAATTAGATCCAGATAAAGGTTACATTTACAATGATTATAGTTTTGTTTATGCACAAGATTTGTGGTGGACAGAGATGTTTATTGGAGGTAAATGGGTAAGGACACCTCTTCATTTTGGTCCAAAAGATGTTGACCAATTATTAGTAGGAGGAGAATTACATGATGATTTTAATAATGGTACTGACGTTTATGTTGCCATTGATCCCGCTGTAAATGATAAACATTATACATTAGGAATTTCAGAATTAAGTTTTAATTTAGTTAAAGGATTAAACAGACGTGCTGTTGGTTCCTGTACTGTAGAAGACGAAGCATGTGTAGACAGAGATATTATTAGTTGTGATAATAACCCTGACAGATTGCCAGTAATTGAATTAGTTATTGCAAATGAGACTAAAGTTATTCTTAACGATACCTGCATGTTAATTCAAGGACAAGATTTTGAGTTTGTTAAAGCCATTGAAAGAGTATTATATGAATGGTATGGGATTATTGAGTAAATCTTATTAACAATAAAAATTTACTTATTGTATGCGAATTAGCTTTTTTGAAGAGTTTCCTACAAAGAAAAATCTGGATAAACTAAAGTTAATTGATTGGCCCACAACAGTTTATGTTGCTGCTAAAAGTGTTAAAGAATATGAGAAACTCATAAAGCCATACAAAAAGAAGAATATTACATTTGGTTATTGGCCAATTCTTGAAAAGAAAGAAGGTTATTGGTTAAGCCCGTTTAGTTCTGCAAAAGCTGTTAAAAAAACTATACAAGATGTTAAACGAGGAAAAAGATTAGTTATGTGGGACGCAGAATTACCTTTTAGACATCCATGGTTGTTTTTACGTTTAGGTTATTTTATCAAAAATAAAGTGAGGATTAAGAAATTCTTTAAACGATATGGTAAGAAAATTGTTACAGCTGAATATCCTATCAAAGGAAAATTTTCACAATGGATTTTAACTTTTTTGAGTGTTTCATTCTCACCAAAGAGATATGGAAATAAGAAAATTGTTATGTATTACACTTCAATGCATAAAGGGTATAGTTGGTTGTTACTAAAACAAATTAAGAATTTACATAGAAAATATGGGAAAGATTTACACGTTGGTTTAGGCACAATAGCAACAGGAATTCTTGGAGATGAACCAATACTTAAACGTGAAAACTTAGAAAGAGATCTTAAGACCATGAAAAAAATAGGTATTAGTGAAGTTGTGATTTTCAGACTAGGTGGATTAAATAAAAAATATATAAAAACTCTCCAGAATTATTAAAGAAAAAAAAGAAAAAAAAAGTTTGGAGGGAAGTTAAAAACGCTTACTAAATTAATAGTAAGTTTGTTCTTCGCCTTCGTCGTCTCTTCGTAATCTACTAAAACCAACGATTAAACCGATGATTACTAATAATACTACTAAGACAATTAATGCAATTTCTAGACCACTTCGCAAGCCTGCTCTGTCTCTACCGTTTCCTTCCAAAACATTTGTTTGTAAAGAGATAGTTTCAAGCATTTCTCCGTCACCAGTTTGAATGGTTAAGGAAGCTGCGTGAGCACCAGGTGCTGCGTTTGAACTAGGTGTTACATCAACATACACAACTTGGTTTCTTCCAGGTTCTAAAACAACTAATGAGTCGCTTAGAGTTGAGGTAGCCCAATCTCCAGTTTGTACACTTAACAAGTAAGCATTAGAACTGTGGCCTGCATTAGTTAATGCAACTGCGTAAGTTCCAACTGTTCCTTGTGAGATACTTTGGATTTCAGGACCAACAGCTAAAACTAAAGTTTCTGCTGCTTGGAATCGTGCGTCTTCAACAACATTAATTGTAAAAGCTTCGGTAATTTGTTCACTATACAAATCATAATCAACAGTTACCAATACTTGATATTCTCCTGCCGCTGCGTTTGCAGGGATAGGTACGAACATTCCAGTAACGTCTTCGTAATCAAGGTTGTGATCATCTGTAGAAACTACATTAACAGTTTCAGGTAATGCTTTTACTCCTAATTCAGGAATTGCTACATTAACACGAACATCTTTTTCATCTTTGTCTCCAAAGTTAGCTAACAAAACGTCTGTTAACAATGCTCGGCCAGCTTGAACGGTGTTTCCTGGGGAGAATGCAACATCTGCGATTTCGATACTGTGTCTTGCAGGTTTTACTTGTAAAGCAATGTTTCGGATAACAGGTGCGCTATCTTTATCATCTACAGTAATTCGCAATAAGTATCGGTCTTTGTCTAACCTAGCAGGTAATTCTAAATCTAAGTTTACATCAACTGTACTGGTTCCAGTACCTTCAGGGGAAACGTCAATATCAGATACTTCGCTTCGATCAGAAATGTCATCATATTCATATCCTCGAAGTTCAACTTCAACTTGGATATCTTTAGCTGAACTTTCAGCTTCTAAGGTTACTTCCACTTCAAGTGTTTCGCCTTCTTCAACTACAATAGCGTTTAAGTCATCAATAGAAGCTACTGCTGCAACTTCATCAAGACTGTATAGCTGTGCTTCTCGGTCATCTACTTCAACCATATTAATTGCAAGATCGCTTTCTAATGAGGTTGAACTCACTAAAGCAACTGCAAGTAGGCTAAAAATAACCATTATGCTCAACAATTTTTTCATTTTTATTTTTCCTCCAAACCTTTTAAGGTCGTTTTTGAGTAGGACTCTTTCTTAGACGGTCGAAACCAATGTCCTATATAAAGGTTTCGCCGTTTTTAGTATTCAAGAGTGATTACAGATAATCTTCATTTAAGAGGAGTTATCTTACAATCACTTGCCTGAATGCGTTGTCATGGAACTGGCCGTTCTTTGCCATAACCCAAACAGTGTAAGTTCCTGCCGGAGCAGAGTAATGGATTGGCAAAAATAGCTGTTCAGTCACGCTGTCGCCTTCTTCAAGATCATATTCGCCACCAGAGTAATGTAAACCTAATTCTGGAATCATTGCAGTTATTCGCAAATCATCTAAATCTTGATTACCATTATTTTCCATGCTTACATAAACATAAACTGGTTCTCCAGGGTAAACTTCTTCTTGTGAAACACGCACAGATGTGAATTTAACATTCCTATAACTTTCTCTTGTTTGGATGTGATAATCCTGACTTACAACAAATTCACCATCGGTAGCAAACACAGTGACAAAAGCGTCATTACCATCCTCAGGTGTCCAAGTTACTAAACCGGATTCATCAATTTCCATTCCTTCAGGACCATTAACCCAGTAATCAATTGAATCACTATCAACAACAATTACTTGATATTGATACTCTTCCCCTTCCTGTGCAGTTGTAGGTGGGTTAGAGACAATTCTTGGTTCATCGTTAAATGGAGAGTCATCACAGGCATCACCTAGGCCGTCACCGTCAGTATCTTCTTGATCAGGGTTTGGTGTTAAAGGACAATTGTCTTCACTATCAGGAATTCCGTCTCTGTCAGTGTCTAACTCACTTACAGTGATCAAGACATCTTCAAAGTCGGTTAATTCTCCGTCAGATACAATTATTCTTACTGTGTGCGTTCCAACATCAGGTGATTCAACTCTCCAAGTGAAAGTATGATCGAATGGGTTAAAATGTTCCGCGTAATCTCCTCCTGTTCTAAAAGTTAATTCATCGCCATCAACATCGGATGCAGTTGCAGTAAAAGTTACCAAGTCTCCAACTTCAGCGTATTGTGAGCCGATTGCAGTTAACACAGGTGCGCTGTTTTCTAGTTCGTTTACGGTTAGTAAAAGAGTAATTTTATCACTACCACCAAATCCATCTTCTACTCGAAGTACGATTGTATGAGTGCCTTCTGTACTAGCTAACCAGCTAACTTCACCAGTTTCTGAATCGATAGTTAGAGTTGTTGGACCGCTTACTTTATTGTAAGTTAACACATCTTCTCGATCTGTATCATAAGCAGTTACAGTAAACTCAACTAATGAGTTAAGTTCTACAGGACCAATATCTTCAATTAAACCAAATAAAGGATTTTGATTTGTATCAACTACAGTTAATTCTGTAGTTATGGTGGTTAGATCATCTGCAGTAATTGTTGCAACAACATCTCTTGTTAGTTCAGTATGTGTTACATGATTAACAGCATTAAAATTAGGTGATACTTCAATTCTTAATTGATTTTCAGTTTGTTCTAAAGAAGTAAATATATCACTTCTGATTCTGTCTCCAGTTTCTGCATCATGTAATTGTACAGTAAATTCTTCAACAGATACATCATTAGTTACTTCTGCTACAATAACGTTAGTGTTACCTTCATTTACTGTTAAAGGTTCAACTGAAGTAATTTCTAATTCAGGACTTTCAGGGTGAATGGTTACATCAAATGCCCAACCTGCTGAAGCTTCATGTTCATCAGTTGCTAAAAATTGTACGGTGAATTTTCCTGTTTCAGTAGGAGTTCCAGTTAATCTAACACGACCTTCTGATATTTGAACTAAACTCATACCAGCCGGTGTTGAACCGAAAAAGTTAGCTTCAACAGTAACATCATCATTATTAACATCCTCACCAACAATGTTGATAGTAAATGATTCATCTACTGTTCGATCATAGTGGAAAAAGAATGGAATAATGTTCAAACCAAATAATGAATCCCATCTGTCTGGAGAAGGGTCTAATCTTATAGTAGGGGGATTGTTTACTGCTGTTGAATCTTCACCAATAACATTTAAAGATAAAGTTTCGGTTGTGGTTCCTCTACTATTAGTTACACGAACAACAACATCATAATCACCATTTAATTCTGTAGTGTCAATAGCAAATTCATTCCAGTACCTGCTGTTGGAAGGTCCTGCAGGGATTGGTAAATTGGTAACTATTGATTCAGTCAAACCATCTTCGTCTAAGATATCAATAGATAGTCTGAATGATTCTAAACTTGTTACAAAAACATAGACTTCTGCTTCTTCGCCTGCGTCTACTGTCAATGAAGTTCCATCGTTTTCAGTCCAGATGCTGGTTAAAGCAATAGGATTGTCAGCTAAAGCTGAGTACATGGTTGTCAGCGTTAAGATTAACGCCAAGATTACAAAAAATTGTCCTCGTTTCATTTGTTTTTTCACCTGTTGTGTTTATTATGATAATTTAATAAAAAAAATTAAAAATTGGCTCTTGGGCCAAAGATTAATTGGTATTCAACGTCGTTGCTTTCAAAATCGTAGGAAAACCCTAATTCTGCTCCAAAACCAAGAGTGTTAGCTTGATCTGTATGGACATTTAAACGAACTTCGGGAGCTACTTGTAAATTAGTTTCACTCCTAACTAATTCAGCATCATCAACAACACGTTGTTCATCTCCAATTAGCTCTCCATCTGTGTCTTGTAGCCGACTGTAAGCCGAATTTGTTTCAGTTTCTTCAACGCTTGAAACATTAAGTCTTACTCCAGCTCGAACATCTACAATATCACTAAGTGTGTATCCTAATCCAGCTCTGAATGTTACAAAAGGACTAATTATTTCTTCAGATTTAGTTGTATCTTCTGTAGCTACATTGTATCTTCCTGCTGATCCTAAGCCTTCTACAGTAGATGAAGTTTGATTAGTTTCAGGTTCTGGACCGGTAGGGACTTCGAATCCAGTGTAAAGTACAACGTTGCTTCCTGGAAGTGTTACATCTTGACCAAAACTAACGACAACTCCATCAGATCCGTATCCTAAGGAAACACCTGTAGTCCATCTTGGATGATCTGGAGTTGGACCAGATGTTGCGCTAGCAACAGCTAAATCAAGTGCACTTTGGTATAACACATCTCTGTGTTCTTCTGCAGCAGTAATTCTTGCTAGACGTTCATTAATTTCATTTCCTTCATCGCCAAGTGCATTGAAGATTAAACTAATTTGGCTGTAGCCTTCTTCTGAATCAGTTTCATCTAATTCTGCAATAATTGGAAATTGTTCTCTTGCTTCGGCAACTAAAACATCAAGTTCTGCCATTTCAGTTTCGAAAACTTGTACATATGCTTCATGTGCTTCTTGCACGGGTGCAAAGAGTTGGTTGTAAGCAGTGTTTAATGCTTCGTCTCTAAATTGAGTAGCAGTTGGAAATCCGCCTGCTGATTCTAAAGCTTCTACAGTAGGAGCTGCTGAAGGTCCTTCAACAACTTCTGTTTGTAGATTTTCTAAAGTTTGATATAGATTATCGATTCTTTCTGTAAAAAATCTATCAGTGTTATTTGTTGATTGAAGATGGAGAGTTAATCCTTCTAAGGAAATTTGCAAATCTTCAATTGCTGTTTCATTTTCTAAAGCTCTTGCTCTTGTTCTAGAAGGTCGTCTTGTTCTTGTAGGTGCTGTTTCTACAACAGGAGTGTCTAAACAACCACGTACATAATCACAAGTTAATTCTTCAGGTGCTACAACTGGTGTAATTTCAACTGGTGCTACAACTGGTGTTTCAATCCCTACAGGTTGTTGTTCAGCCAATAATCTTTGTGCTTCTGTAATTGATTCAGGAACATTAGTAAAAAAGTTTCCAAAACCAAAGATTTCACCGTATTGAGATGTAGGTTGTACTTCATCAACTGCTTCTTCAGGATTTTCAGAACCTACTATTGGATTTAACATATCTGTTAATCCAGGTATTTCAACACCTTCAACAGTCTGTTCTACAGCTGCTGCTCCAGTGCCTTCTTGTGCGAACGCTGTACCAGCAGGTGTAGCTGCTAAAGCTAAAGATAATGCTGAATTTAATATTTTTCCTTTCATTTTATTTATTCCTCCATTAGCGGGTTGCTCTAAGAGCCACTCCGGTTGAACTATCAGTTAAATCACACATTGGGCTGGTTGCGTCAATGTAATCTTCTTTTATTGTAATGTCAATAGGTCGTGAAGTAGAGGTCATTGCGTTATACAATCTCTCCATCACATCAGGACACCTATCCTCTAAAGGTAATTCTTGGTTAACGGTGATTAAAACTCCACCAAATTCATTAATAAAATCTTGAGTCATATTCCGTAAATATTCTGGATCATCACGATTTGCTTCAAGTGGATGTACATATTCATCTGGATTCATTCTTTGTGCAATTCCGCTTAAATTTAAATCACCGACTTCAAACGAAAGTTGACCCTCGCCCATAAAATACATAGCTGCTGATCCTATAGAAGTTAAGCCTAAAATGCCAAGTAAAGTGGCTTTTCTCCATCTACCTGCATTTCTTTTGTGATCTTTTAATGTTATTTCTAGTTGCTCGTGATGATCTGCAACTGCGTTTTCTAATAATTCACTATATTTATCTGCGCCTTCATGCTGGAGCTTAAAATAATCTTTATACAGAGGAGAAGAACCGTGTTTAATTCCTTCTTCTACCCACTCGTCTGCTTGTTCCACTGGAAGAAAATTACGGACTCTAGCAAGTTCTTTTAATGCGTCTCCAACTTTTTGAGGATGATATTCAAGTCTTTTTGCAACAGCTGGTGCTTTGTTTAACACCCAACTACCAACATCTTGACGTTGTGATTCAGAAACTGTTTTAGAAAGATAAAGTGAAAGTTCTCTTACTTTTTCTATAGGAATTTTTATACCTTCACCATTATTCAAAGCGCTAGCCATACCGCTAACGGTTTCAAGAAATAATTCCTGCTCTAGTTTATTTTCTGGTATTTCGTTATCCATTATATACTCAACACACCCCTAATACCACTCTCCAGTAGGCATCGGTATATAAAGTTTTTGGATCTTTTGTTAATCTAGAGTAGTAACTAAAAGAATTGAGAGTATAATGATATCAATATTCCCAAAATAAAGAGAATAATAAAGAGAATCCCTAAAAGCTTGTATTTAGGTAAACTGTATTCAGGTTTACGGTTTCCTTTTGTCTTAGCTTTCCAATACATTAGTTGTACAATAATTGCTTCTAAACCTCCTGCTAATGCACCAGTTATTCCAAGAACTATAAGAAAAGTAGTAATATTAAACAAAACTATCAATAAAGGAAGGCTAAGGGTTAATACTAAAGCAAGCCACTTTTTCACATTATAATCATAATGGTACATACTAGTTAATGCTAATGCCAACGTTAAAAATGAGGTAAACATTGCTAGAACGGCTAAAATGTTTGCTAACACTCCAAGAACTGGATTTCCATAAACACTCAAAGCAATAGTTGCTATTCTTTCATTAGGTGCTAACAAAGAAAATTGATCAACACCAATTAATGCAAGAATGATTACTGTAAAAACCAAATATAAAATGATTGGTGCAACTGAACCAATAATAATAGCTTTCTTTAATTGTTTTTTATTCCTCTTTAATTCCTGTGTAATTTCTGGGATGGCTGGCATCCCCATAAAAGCAAACAAAACTACCCCATAAGGAACAAAGAATTTTGCAAAACTATGAGGAACAAAATTAGCTGCATTGAAATTTGCAACCGATAACAAACCAATAACAATAACAATTAGGAATAGTAAAGAAATAAGAATTAACTCAGTCCTACCTGTTGCTTTAATTCCTTTAACTACAATTACTGCAGTTATAACAAAAAAGATTAGAGAATACCACAAAGGAGATCCCCAAGAAAAAATGGCTTGTAAAGTAGCACCGCTACCAATAAGATATGCAGTTAATGCACCATAAATTGATATGAGCATGGATAAAGTCATACCACGTTTTCCCCATTTTCCAAGATACTTCTCAGCATAACCGGTTAATTGGTGATGTTTTTTTGTACGTAAAATTACTTCTCCCGTGAAGAGATTCATTAAAAGAAATGTTAATCCAAGTAATACTATCCAAAGAAAGCCTATAGCAATACCGGATTCAGCTACAACATAAGGAATACCCAGAATTCCAGCACCAACAATAGTACCAATCAGAGTTGTAGCTGCAATTAATAGTTTATTTTTGAAAAGGCCTTTGTAAACTTTTTCTCTATCCTCTTTTTTGAACATGAATTAATGACTTCTTTAGTGTTTATATATTTTTAGCACTGGTCACTGGACAAGTGCTGATAGAGTTTATTAAGTTGTTATCTCTTTTTTTACACGCTCTTTGTTTTTATTTAGTGCAAAACAAAGAGGCGATAAAAATGAGAATTAAAGAAGAGTGCTCTGAATGGGTTCCAAAAGATTGTTACAATAATCCTAATGAGAAAAAGAAAATTCTGATAGCCTACATTCGTAAAAATCCAAATTGTACTTATTTAGATATTAAGAACAATACAAAGATCAAAGTAGAAAGATTATACAAAAATATGGGAGCTGCCTATAGGGCAGCAAACGTTAAACTTTCTAAGAGTCTAAGTAGAAGAAATAGACAACAACAAAAGAGAGAAATTATTGAGTATATCCAAAATAATCCAGGATGCACTGTTACAGATATTCAAGAAAACATTCACGTTTGTCTCCCCAGATTATTTAGAACAATAGAAAATGCTTACCGCTGTGCAGGTATTGAATATGTTCCTAGAAATATCGTTTCAGGTGTTGCTTCAAATATTATTGTAAACAGATGTATTGCATATGAAAGAAAAATAGTTGACATTTTAAGTGGGCTCGGAAAAGTTAGATCCAAAGTCAGAACTCAAAATGGGATCGCAGATTGTACACTAGAACTAAATGGAATAAATTATGTTGTTGAAGTCAAAGATTTTAGAGCTAGAAATAACATTACTCAAACACAAATTAAACAACTAATAAGATATATGAAAGCACTAAAGTATAAAAATGGATTAATTATTTGTCCAAAGGAAAGTTTCCCGAAAAGAAAAAATAGTAGAAATATTACTGTAAATGACTTTAAAATAAATATAATGTCAGAAGAAGATTTAGAAATGATAAAGAAATATGGGGACGCCGAGATTCGAACTCGGATCTAAGGCTTGCTTCAAGGGAAAATTTGTCATTGCATAAAGCTCAAATCTCCATTACTGGAGGCCCCTATTCTGACCAGGATGTACTCATCTTACCAGTTAAAGTAAGTGATTTATACTACGTCCCCACTGGTCTAGGAAAAAAGAAGCTCTTTTATTAAGTTTTGTATACTGTCTTTGTATTTGCCAAACATTTATAAATAACTCATTCTCCAAAGCTAGAATATGAAAATTCCTAAAACCATGAAGCGATTGTGCAAAAAGTGTAAAACTCACACAACACAAAAAGTAACTCAAAACAAGAAAAAAACTGCAAGTTCATTAAGAGTTGGTTCAAAATATCGAGCTAGAAAAAGAGGTCTTGCACGCGGAGTTGGTGGTTATGGAAAGTATTCTAAACCTGCCATTGGTAAATGGAAAAGAACCGGAGCAAAAAGTAGTAAAAAAACAGATTTACGTTACATGTGTAGCACTTGTAAAAAATCCTCAGCTCAATCTTCAGGTATTAGAGCAAAGAGGGTGGAGTTAGTTTAAGATGGTCCTCAAAAAAAAATGTTTTTTTGGGACCCCAAAAAACACTAGGAGGGTTTTTTGATGGAACCAACAACCAAATTTATCAAAGTTCGTTGCGCTAAGTGTAAAAATGAACAAATTGTTTTTGATACCGCAAGTAAAGAAGTTCACTGTTTAGTCTGTGATGAAGTATTAGCACAGCCAACTGGTGGCAAAGCAAAAATTTCTGCAAGGGTATTAGAAGTTCTAGAATAAGCGAAATTTTATAAAGAGCTTACAGCACTGATTCAACCATGCTCTATAAAATTGAAGGATTACCCGAAGAAGATGAGATCTTGTTATGTAAAGTAACTCGAATTCTCCCAAACTCTGTTTTTGTAGAAATGTTAGAATATAATGATTCTGGAATGATTCATATTTCTGAAATTGCTCCAGGAAGAATTAGAAATCTAAGAGATCACGTAAGTGTGGGAAGACAAGTAGTATGTAAAGTTCTACGGATTCATCGGGATAGAGGTCACATTGATTTATCATTAAGACGTGTAAATTCACATCAGCGAAGAGAAAAACTAGATGAAATTAAACAAGAACTAAAAGCTGAAAGTTTAATCAAAGCAGTAGCAAAAAGATTAAACAAACCAGTTTTAGAGATCTATAAACAACTTAAACAAAGTATCTTTAATGAATATTCTCATTTGTACCTTTGTTTTCAAGAAGTAGCAACAGATGAAACTGATCTTGAAAAGTTAGGAGTACCAAAGCAATTAGCTGAAGAATTAACTTCATCAATTAAAGATAAATTTAAACCACAAAAAATTAAAATTCAGGGAGAAATTACTTTCAAAACCTATGCAACAGATGGAGTTGGTGATATTAAATTAGCATTATCTGAAATTAAAAAAATTTCTGACACAATTACTTTGTTTTATCTAGGTGCTGGCAGGTTCAAGATGATTATTGTGGATGAGGATTATAAACCTGCTGAAAAACATTTGAAATTGACATTAAAAATTCTTGAAAAATTTACTGATAAACTAGCAACAGCAACATTTGACAGGGAGAAATCTGAATAAATGGCCGCTGTATTAAAACAGTGCGCGGTTTGTAAACAATATACTTTAAAACAAAATCATTGTCAAAAATTAACTATATTACCCCGCCCACCAAAATATTCTCCAATTGATAAACTTGGAAAATATCGAAGAGAAGCTAAAAAAGATTTTTTGAAAGAAAAAGGTTTACTCTAAAGAAAGATCAAATGAATCGCCATCAATAGTTAATTTGTTAGCTGTTCCAATAAATTTTGTTGATTCTGTTGTAGTTCTATCAATTTCTAAATTTCCAACTATTCCTTGAATTATTGCTTCATCTCTATCTAAAGAATAAGACAATCTTTCCGCGGTTAATTCGCCATCGCCTGCAGGAAATGTAATGGAACTTAACTCGATATCTTCAACAGTTACATGATCATAGTCTAGATCTTTAAATGAAATTTTGAGGTCTTTAGAAGAAGATGGAGATAAAGCTATACCACTTACTTCTATTCGTTTAGCTTCACCATCTAAAGATAATCTCGTATCGTCAACTAAAAAGTCACCTTCAAACTCTTCAATAACCAATTTGACACCATCAAGATTATTTAACGTTTCTAAACGATCACCACCAACACTTATGATTGTAGATGCATCAGTAAAATCTACCATTATAGAAGATAATGTTACTTCTTTCTCGACTTCTGGAATTTGGTCAGTAGTTAATGTAAACTCAACAGTTTTACTCCCACTACGTTTTGTAGAAGTAGTTACTGCTCCAGTAATACCTGTTTCTTCAACAATAGTTTCATTATTGTTTCCGCCAATTACTGCATTAGTAATACTTAATGGATTTCCATCATTGTTTAAGAATAATAAAACTAAAATTACCCCCACAACAACAGTAACCATAACTATATAGAATCTTAAATGGTGTGAATGATGTGGAGCTGGATGCATCTTTCTTTAATTTCCTCTTTTTGTAATTAATAAACAAGTTGAAAAGTGTTAATAAACTTTTTGGTTCTCTAGCTTTACTGTTGAGGAGGTGCACCATGATTTGGTTTATTCTTTTCAATCATTTCTTCTATAAATTCTAACACTTTTTTAGGGGAATCAACATCTTTAACTTGGAAAGTTTCTGATTGGTCACCAGAAACAAAAATGGACCCATAATTTAATATCCTTTGTAACCTTGATTGATGTAAGTTAATATCTGGAACATAAGCCAACGGATGAAAATATACATTCTTTTTCTTTTGTTGAATTATTCCATTAATGATCACTAATTTTCCTGGGGTGATGTTGTACCTAACAAATGCTCTAGATAACTCAGTCCAACTAAGAATTAAAATGACTATGATAACTACGACCCAATAGATAAAATTTGGTAAAACTGTTCCAGAAATTATGAATGCTAAAACAAGTAAAATTAGAATTGCTGCACAAGTGTATTCTATTATGAAAGCTTTTCTGGTTCGTCGATATGTTTTTAATATGTAATCTGCACCCTGACTCATTACAAGAATCATCTGCTAAAAGTTTATATATGTTTGGCAAAACATTAAACGTATGCCAGAATTACCAGAGGTGGAAACGGTGGTGCGTCAGCTACGACGTTGTGTTGTTGGTAAGACTATTTCAAGAATAACTGTTCTTGACGAGAAAGTTATTGATCCGGCCCTGGTAAAAGTAAATAAAGTTAAAATTTCTGAGGTAAAACGTAGAGGAAAAAGTATTATTTTTTCTTTGAGTAATGGTAAACAAATTTTAACACATTTACGTATGACCGGTCATTTTCATTATAGCCCAAATGATAAAAATTATTTAAAATATCTTGCAGGAATATTTAGATTTACAGATGGAAGTTTTTTAACCCACAATTCAATTAGAAGATTTGGTGGCATGAATATTTTTACTAAAAAACAGTTAGAAAACAAACTTAATTCTCTTGGACCTGAACCTTTAGAAGTTACCCCTACTACATTCAGTAATATGTTAAAACAATTTCCTAACGCTTCAATTAAAAGTAAGTTATTAGATCAACAATTTATGGTAGGAGTTGGAAACATTTATGCACAAGAAGCGATGTATGCTTCAGGAATTCATCCAGAAAAAAAAGTTAATGAAGTTAACGATGGACAGTTAAAATTGTTGCATAGGGAAATGAAAAGTATTCTTAGAGAAGCCATAAAAAATAATGGAACAACTGTAGATAATTATACACATATTGCTGGTAAAGGTAATTTTCAAAACTTTCTTTCAGTTTATGGTAGAGATAATTGTCCAAAAGGGCATAAAACTGAAAAAGTTAAAATTAGTGGGAGAGGCACATATTACTGCCCAAAATGTCAACCATGTTAAAAAAACTGTTTAGAAGAAAAAAGAAAATTTACCCCAACAGGTTTTTGAAACATTATTATTCTAATCAAAAAAAAGTGTTAAAAGAACGCAAATCAAAATATGATAATAAAAGAAAAAAAGGAATTTGTGTAAGGTGTGATAGACAAGCCATTAAAGGAATAGTTTTATGTGAATATCATAAAAAACAACGTGATAAATATAACAAGAAAGCTAGAAATGGTTAGTTTAAATTTTTTACTTTACCAAACTCAAACACTTCTTTTTTACTTAGAATAAAGACTTCAAAGTTTTTTAAATTTTTAAGAAATGGACTTAAAACTTGTTCTTTAAGAATATCTGTACCTTCAATTAGTGGATTAAAACTTGGCATAACAATGAGTTCTTTTCTTTGCCATTTACCCTTAAGGTAACATTTGTACTTTTCATATTTACTATTTTCTCTTACAGTAATAGCTGGATGTTCATGACCGATAATTAAACGTTTTGCATTAGTTTTGACCAGTTTATCTCCATGAATAATTAGTGTATCTTTGACTTTGTATTCTTTGACTATTGCAATATCCATGTCTTTTACAATCGGTTGAATGATTGGATCATGGTTACCTTTAATGATTATAACTTTACCATGTTGTTGCAGATAAGTAAGAAGTTTACGGATATCTTTCCACTCTTGTTGTAAAATCTTGCCGAATGTATGTTTGATATCACCATTAAGAATTATGATTTTTGGTTTGACTTCCTTTAGAATAGATTGTGCTTTCTTAATTATTTCTTGAGTTTGAAATTTTGGTACAAGAAAACCTCTTTTTTGTAAAGCTTCTTCATAGCCAATATGTAAATCGTTAATTATTAAGATCTTTTCTGTTGTCCAATAAAGTGCACATTGGATTGGTTCGATGTCTTTACTTATTTGCATTATTTATTTGGACCGAGAAATGTTTATAAAAGAATTGTTAATTTAAGTGATCACGTCCCCGTGGCTTAGTCCGGAAGAGCGGATGGCTGTTAACCATCAGGTCAAGGGTTCAAATCCCTTCGGGGACGTTAGGGGGGAATTTTATTCCCCTCTCTTTTAGTATCTTTATCCTATCATTAATATCGGTATTTTTAGGAAGAATTCCCGTTTCTCTCCATACAAAGTATCTAGTTAGAGTGTTATAACTGGAAAAACCAATATGATTCATCCACAATTCAAGATTCTTTTTTCCATAAATTTCTATTTCAAATATTATGAATCTTTTTGCGTATCTTTTTAAAATGATAAGGGAGTCTATAGTTGCTACCCAAACTTGACCAGTAGTCCAGTGGATCAAAGTTATTAACTAAATAGGAGTAACGTTTATATATCTGATTATTTGTTGAATAAAATATGAGAGTTATAGGAAAAGAATTAACAGATTTTCAAAAAATGAATCTTCCAGGGAGTTGGGAACGTTACCCATTATTTAGTCCAGATTTTACATTTTTTGATAACTCATTTGTTATGAACGCAATTAAAACCCAAGATGATATTTTTGTTCAAGGACATCAAGCACAGTATTGTAATGGTATGAATGAAAAAGAAGCAGCTGCGAGAGTTGTTAGGGCTATGAATACTGGTATAGAAACCGTTATTGATATAGTTGAAGAACATTTCCCTGAAGAAAGAGAGTTATTACCTTTTGATAAAATCCCAGAAGATACCTCACTTTTAGATTTAGTTACAAAAGCATATAATTTAGTTGCTGGAGTTAAAACTGATTACAAATATGAAATAGTTGAATCTACCACTGATCTAAATGATCTTATTGAAGCTAATACACTATTACGTGCTTTAGGGTTAGGAGAAGAAATATTAGAGATCAAACATAACTCAAAAGTTATTTTATCAGTATCACAATTTGAGCAAGTAAAAAATTGGATGATTAAACAACTAGGAATTGGAAAACCACAAGAAGTACAAATGGGAAACTATTCTTTTGTTAGGCCAACTAGTATAGAAGGATTATCAATCTATAACTCTAGTGAAACACGACCTTTTGATTTTAGACATAAGCTTATTGACTCTGAAACAGGTGATGTTAATTATTCCTCTTTAATGCGTAAGAGAATATGCCGAGGTTTATCATTAGGAAATGTTTCAGATTACCTTGGTACACGATTTGTTGTTCCAACAGAAGAAGATGCGGATAAACTACTAAACATTTTCACTAGATTAAATAGGGGCAGGCCACTTGAAAATTTGAAGAGAGTAGGTTGGGGTGAAGCGGCAGTACAAAACAAAAGTTCTGGTAAAGGTTTACGCATGGATAAATTTGTTTATGATGTAACAACGATCCCTCCACGATCTTTAGCTAATCCAATTGCTAGCTTTCAATTGGTTTCTACACCTGTGGAAGTTATGATTCTTACATTTGAAGGTGATGTTGCTTATAGACAAGATACTTCTTCAGATGCACACCATGATAGATACAAAACCAGGCAAATGACAGATTTAATGTGTGCATTATTTCCACCACAACTATATTCAACTGAATGGGCAGGGAGGATGAGAAACGAACTTCCACTGAGAGAAAGAGAGCATGCTACCGAATAATTTATATAGCAAGTTCTGTTTATAAACTGCATCAAGAGGTGATAGTTATATGGCAGCACGAAAAAAGAGGAGTTCACGTTCAGCGAGAAAAAAACCGGCAAGACGAAGAGCAGTTAAGCAAAAAGCAACAATGGAACTGCACCAAATTGCCCATTACACATTCTTTATAGGATTAGTTATTGCAATTCTTGCAGCATTTTTTAGATCCTACATTGGACCACAAGTGTTAGTAACAACATTAGTAGTTTTAGGATTAATTGTTGGATTATTCAACTTAACAGCGAAAGAAACAACGCCTTTCTTACTTGCAGCAATTGCTTTAATGTTAGCAGGAATTGTTAATCTTGGTTTAATTCCCGGAATTGGTCCTTGGTTAAGACAGGCATTAAGTAACATTGTTGTCTTCGTTGTTCCTGGCGCAATCATTGTTGGATTAAAAACAATCTGGAAGCTTGCATCAGATTAATTTTTTCTTATTTTACTTTATTTTTTCTATAGTTTTTAATATGTAATAAGTTAACTTGTTTTTTAATCAAACAGGTTGTGGAGTTGGAGTGAGCACCATGTCCCCAATTATCTTAAGTAATGTTTCTTTTTTTCTCTTTTTTTTACCTCTTTTTCTGGGAGAAGATAATCTAAATCCTTCTATCATAATCATTTTATAAACGGGCCTATATCTTAACTCGACAAAATGGAGTTTTCTTTCTGGTGTATCAATAGGTGTATTAACGACTAAAATAGTATTTCCCTGGTTATCAAATAATTCTCCCACCGCTAGTTTTTCTAATCCTTCATTCCATGTTTGCACGAAGATTTTATCACTTGCTTCATCGTCTGGAAGTGATTCATCAAGCTTTCCCATCTGGTCCAATAGTTTACTAACAGCCAATTCTCTGTTGGGCAAATGTTCTCTTTTCTTATATATAGCAGATGATATACAGATATAGCTTTCATCTTTATATTTTCTCCCAGGATTAAAAGGGACAAAACCTGTTGGTCGAATTTTCTTCTCATTAACAATAAAATCTCCAACAGTTAAACAATAATAAGTTCTGGGCATGCGTAGAGCATATTCCAACGCCCTCTTTGGTTCTTTCCATAATCTTTCTAAAACATATTGATTAAAATCAATAAACATTTTTTAATGGATCTATGAACATATTTAAAATGTTCTAACCAATTTTTATTTTTTTCTATACTTTAATAAATAAGTAATAATCTATTTCTATTATGATCACATTAGATGGTTCTTATGGTGAAGGAGGAGGGGCATTAGTAAGAACTGCATTAGCATTATCCACATTAACAGGGAAACCTTTCACCGTAAATAAAATTAGATCAGGTAGGCCAACTCCTGGATTAAAAGCACAACATCTTAGCACAATTACTTTACTCAAATTGTTATGTGATGCAAAAACAAATGAAATTTCTTTAGGGTCTACAATATTAAACTATAACCCAGGGATGATAAAAAGGGGAAAATTCACTGTTGATATTGGTACAGCAGGTAGTATTTCATTGTTATTACAAGGAGTATTGTTACCTAGTATGTTCTCTTCAGGAAAAGTTACATTCACTTTGTTTGGAGGAACTTGTGGAAAATGGCAAGCTTCTGTAGATTATTTACAAAACATCTTATTACCCCATTTACAGAGATTTACAAAAAAATTACAAGTTAAAGTGTTAAAGAGAGGATATTTCCCAAGAGGAGGAGGAGAAGTTGTGGTAGAAGTTTCACCAAAATTTTCTTTGAAAAAATATCCTGATTTTGGTTCATTGTATGAAGAATTAAGCTTCATGATTCCAAAAATTACTTTAATTGAAAAAGGAGATTTAGCACAAATTAGAGGGGTCGTTAATGTTTCAAGAGAACTTTCTAACAACGAAGTTGGAGAACGAATCAAGAAATCTGCAGAAGTTCATTTAAGAAAAAATGAAGTGCCTATCAGTATCAGAGTAGAATATAGTAATTCAAAAAGTGTTGGTGGAGAGATTGTATTATGGGCAGTGTGTAGCAAAAATGATGATGTTCACCAATTTAACCCAGTGATTATTGGCAGTGATGCATTAATTGAAAGAAATAAAACTGCTGAAGAAGTAGGTAAATCTGCGGCACAAACACTAACTGCTTCATTGAAGAAAAATGCACCAATGGACAAGTATCTGGCTGATCAATTACTAATATTTATGGCAATGACACCTGGATCTTCTATAGCCGTACCTGAATTTACCCCACATATGGAAACTAATATGTATGTGATTGAACAGTTCTTACCAATCGTTTTTAGAAAAGAAGGAAACTCATTACTCGTTGAACGTAAAGATTTATAAATAACCCTAATTCTGAGCTTATTATGGAAGCAAAAGTTTGTGGTGCTACTAAAAGGCGCATTGATAATGATCAGGGAGCAGTAATTTTCATGTGCCCACAATGTGGAAAACAGGAAATTGTTAGAAGCGTATTTGCAAGAAAGAACGCAATAAAGTACCACTGTTCCGCATGTAACTTTACAGGACCAAACTAAGAGGTATATTCTATGTCGAAAGCAGTAATTACATTTAAGTTAATGCCTGAGTCTGTTGAAATTGATTTAGGGCCAATTAAAGACAAAGCTTTAGAGATTGCTAAAGAAAATGGAGCTATTGGAGAAATGCAAGGGAAAGAAGAACCTGTAGCATTTGGTTTAAAAGCTGTTTTGATTTTAGCAATGTATGAAGTTGAAGGTGCTGATTTTGAAGCTATTGCAGCAAAAATGAAAGAACTTGATGGCGTTCAGTCTGCCGAAATTGCTAAAATGGATTTAGCTTTGGGTTAAGTAAGTAAAGCGAATTAGTTTGGTTTTAGGATAAGCTTTTTATATTTCTCTTTTTTAGTTATATTATGGAATTGTTTAGTGATATGTTTGATAACAATGGTAAAATCCCTAGCAAGTATACTTGTGATGGAACAGAAATTAGTCCCCCATTAACAATTGACGATATTCCAACAGAAACTATTAGCTTAGTTCTAATAATGGATGATCCTGATGCGTCAGTAGGAGTTTGGGACCATTGGATAGTATTTAATGTACCTCCAGAAACTGAAGAAATTGAAGAAGGAACAGAACCGCAAGGTACTCCCGGTAAGAATAGTTGGGGAAAAGCTGGATATGGTGCCCCTTGTCCAGCAGACGGTGAACATGGATATGTGTTTACGGTTTATGCACTTGATGTGAAATTGGAACTACAAGAAGGTGCAACTAAACAACAGATTTTAGATTCAATGGATTCTCACATTATTGAAGAAGCACAACTTATAGGCAAATATGAACGGCAGTAAGTTTTATATGCAACAAGTTCTTTATTCATTAAAAATGAGGTGATATTTTATGGCAAAAAGAAAATCAACAAAAAAAGTGGCACCGGCTCAGAAGACGTGTTGTATGAGTTGGACACCAAAACAATATTTTAGTGTATTATTAAGTGAAGCAGCATGTTACTTCTTCCTTTACTTCTTGTTAGCTTACTTAGGAGTTCTAGGAGCATGGGTTCCAGCATTAGTGCTACTAATACTTGGAAACTTAGCAGTTTGGTTCTGCCCATGTAGTAAAGTGTGTCGTTAAACCTTAATTTGTTTTTTTTATTTTATTTATTATTTCTTTCAAACTCTTTTTTGTTTTGAATCCACTCATAGAAAAATGTGTCCTGGTCCCTTTTAATCTTTCGAGTAACGGTTCCATCTTAGGAGTGTTACAACGATATTTTTTTCCAAGAATATTTACATCATAATATCCTACAATGTCAAGTTCATGCTTTATGGTGTTAAGAAATTGTTTTTCTTCTGGAAATTTGTTGATTTTTTCCATTCTTTGTACTAGTTTTTTATCTTGAAGATCTCCCACCCATAAAGGGCCACAAGTTTGCCAACCATCCTGGTAATTATTTTTAGTTATCTTAAACTCTGTTGTTTTAGGATTGTACAAAAAATATTGATGTTGTTTAAGTAAGTCATCACATTTAGTTTTACCAAAAGATGAAACAAAAAAAATACGAAAATAATGATTTTTATGATAAGAAAAGATTGGTGTTAATGCTTTATTAAACTGAATACCTTGCAATTGGACTTTTCTAATAAGAATTCGTAAACCAATCTCGTGCATGAAATATTGTTTTTGTATTTTTGCCCAATACTTTCTTCTAGTTGCTTTAGGATAAGTTCCTGTCAATGCAGCAGTATCAGTGGCAGTAACAGCTAAAATTCCTCCTCTTGATATGGATTTTACTGCAGCTGATAAAAATGGATTAGGAGAACCAAATGGGTCTAAATCAATATAATTTAATTCTTCTTGTTGTGAAAGAAACAAAGAAGCATCTTGGTTAAAAAGTTTAATTTTATCTTTAGTCATATTGTTAAGATGTAAATTCTTTTCAAAAGTCTCTATGAAGCTAGCTTTCTTATCATTAACAAATAATGATTTTATTTTGTCTTGCTTTAACTCTTTTAAGAATCTAAGTGCACGAATTCCTGAACCGGCCAATGGTAGTGCAATGTTAAGTTGCTTTTGTGTTATAGAATTAAGTAATAAAACAGAAATGTCACGGTGACTTTGCATTAAAGAATTATAAAAAACTGGCATTGCACGGTTTAGTTTTTTTTGTTTTGGAATGGTTAGTTCTATTTTTCTTTCCACTATTTGTTGCATGCATGGAAAAAGTAAAAGAATTACTTATAATAATTCCTGTTGTAAAACGTGAGGTAATTGTGAAATATCAATAGTGGACCTTCTTTCCGCTGATTGAACTGAACCAGCTTCATGATGATATGTTCTATAAACACCTTCTATATTCTGTCCATTAAAATCAAAGAAAAATTCTTTTGTTAAACCCTCTTGTGTAAAATGAGTTACTTTTCCAACTCCAAACCTACCATAAGCAGATTGTTTTACTTGAAATATTTCTAAACCAGGATATTTCATTGGTAATTTTATTGCTAATCTTGTTTTAGTCCCTAAATCTGCACGAGCAACGCCTCTTCCATCATTGTAAACAAAGTTCTTGGGAAGTTTTGTTGATAAAACTTGGCCCCAAGGTAGGCCTTTAAGGGGTACATTGTTTAACTCAAAAACTCTTGCAACCCTTTTACTTTGTGGATCAAAAAAATGAGCTCCATCTTTTTTACCTACTCTTTCAAGATAGCTAAAAAATGCAGCTTTGTCTAAAACTGGTTCAAACTGCTCAACGTCTTCTGCATCGGCAAGTTGTGAAGGAGCAGTAGCCAAAGGATGTGCTACAATTAACAAACCTGAATAATGTGTATTTTCATCACCTTCCATATAAGGAAGACCATTATGATGAACCACCCTACCTTCTTGCAAGTAAGGTAAACATCTAAGAAGATTTCGTTCAATGTGGTATGTTACCAGCCAATCAAATATAAAGTTCATTCCAACACCAGTTGCCTTTTTTGTATACTGGTGATGTTAAAAAGTATATAAACATTTTGGTTTTTGAGTCTAGAATTGAATTATTGTTGATTATTTCTGTTTTTTGTTTAACAGTGGCAATAAAGAACATAAGAAAAAGAGAAGAAAGAGAAAAATGAGTTTATTTTTTTATTTAAAGAGAATTATTGGCTAGAATTATCTAAGCGATGCTTGTCTTACTTTCAAGATAGATTTAAAAAGTTCTTGATACAAAAATGAAGTATGGTAATGCGAAAAGTCTTAGTTACAGTGGTATGGTCAACCCAATAAATCTTTTTTATCTTTATGAGTCAACCATTTATTATTTTTAATCTTCTTATTTCCTCTTAAGTACTTTGGAACCAATTGATAAAATTTTAAGATAATATCTCGAACTTCATCATTTGTCTTTGGTCCGTTATTAGACATTAATAACTCACACTGTTTTCTATGTCGATCTAACTCAAATCCAATATGTTGGAAATAATTGGCTATCCCACTTAAATTAGATACCATTAATGAATAAGTTGCGGTTTGTTCTCCTCTCTTATTAATATATAATTTTGAGAAGTAGGGTGTTACATTAATCCCGAATGTTGCCAACATTTTTGCTTCATCTTTTATTAATTTAGGAATATTAGCTTTAAGTTCTTCTAAAAATACGGGAGATAAGTCTTTATGATAGTAAGTTGTTTCTTTATGGGGAAATTTAAAAGGTAAACTTACTGATTTAGCTCTGTTTATTTGAATTCTGGGAACAACATACGAAAAACTATTATTTGAACTGACAAAAGCATAAATTGAAGCTTCTTCACTAAGATTACCTTGCCACCAGATTTTATGGTATTTTGGATTTTTTAAGATATAATCTGGGACACCAACCTGTAAATGATTTTTATTAGAAGAAATTTCAATCTTGATAAAGTGTTTAGCAAAGTAGGGAGGGAATGAAAGACAAACAGTTTGGTCTCTTAGATCAACCCTCTCATGAGGGTTAAAGTTCTCTCCAAGAATCCTCTTGGAACATTCTCTGATGAGATCTAAAATTTCTTTATCTTTGTTAGTATATTCAACTATTCTTTTTCTGGTTCTTCCTTCATTAATCACTGCAACATCCATTCTAACTCCTGCAGGACAATTGAAGTTTAAAGGAATTATTGGATTATTAATATCATCAATATAACTTATACCTTCTCTTATTTGACTTTCAGAAAAATCACAAAATTTACTTAATCGATAATAGGTTAATTCTTTTATATATTTTTTAGATAGGAATTTCTTCCAGCTACGCAATTCAATATTAATATTCTTTGATATAGGAGTATGAAGATTTGTATTGCATTTCTTAATTGCCCTACATAAGACGTTCTTAATGTGATCATCATTTGCAATCACTTTGGAGAAAGGGCTTTCAGTGTGATCAATTAAATATTTTTCATTCATTTCCAATTACCTCTTCTTTTCACTAGTTTAAAGAAGAGCGTTATTGAAAAGAATAGCGATTTTATATGCTCTACCTGAACCTGTCCAGTGCGGGAGTGGCTCAGATAAGTTTAAAAAAGCTATAAAGTCTAAAACACAGATGGCACTAAGAAAACCAATTATTACACTACTTGGTCATGTTGATCACGGAAAATCAAGTATTCTTGATCAGATTAGAGGAACCTCTATAGTAAGTAGAGAAGCTGGGGGAATTACCCAAGCAATTGGTTGCAGTATTGTTCCATTAGAGACAATTCAAAAAATTTGTGGGGCTCTTCTAAATTCATTAAAACTAAATCTTACCATACCTGGACTCCTATTTATTGATTCGCCCGGACATGCAGCGTTTACTTCGTTAAGAAAACGGGGTGGGAGCTTGGCGGACATTGCAATACTAGTTGTAGATATTAATGAAGGATTTAAGCCCCAAACAATTGAATCCATTGAAATTCTTAAAGCAAATAAAGTGCCTTTCATTGTTGCAGCAAATAAAATTGATTTGCAAGCTGGTTGGGGATATAATAAAGAAAAATTCTTGTTAGAAAATGTAAACAATTTTGATTATAACATTCAAGGAGAATTTGAAAAAAGAATATACAAGTTAGTTGGACAATTTAATGATTTGGGAATACAGTCAGAAAGATTTGATAGAGTAGACGATTACACTAAACAAGTCGCAATAGTTCCAGTATCAGCAATTACAGGACAAGGAATACCAGAACTTTTAATGGTACTAACAGGTTTAGCACAGAGATATTTAGAACAACAGTTAAATATAGATGAGAATGGTCCTGCAAAGGGTACAATTCTAGAAGTTAAAGAAGAAAAAGGTTTAGGAATTACATTAAACACAATAATTTACCAAGGTAAAGTTCATGTTGGAGATACATTAGTTATTGGTGGAATTGATGAAGCAAAGACTGTCAAAATCCGTGCTTTGTTAGAACCTGCAGAACTTGCGGACATGAGAGAAAAGAAAAGTTTGTTTAAGAATGTTAAAGAAGTTACTGCCGCGACAGGAGTTAAGATTGCAGCTCCAGGGTTAGAAGGAAGTATTGCAGGAATGCCTCTTCGTACAGGAGATGATTTAGAAGCTTTGAAAAAAGAAGTACAAGAAGAAGTTGGAGAAGTAGTTTCTGAAGAAAGTGAAGATGAAGGAGTAATCATTAAAGCAGACACAATTGGAGGATTAGAAGCATTAAGACATTTATTAGAGGAGAAAAAGATTCCAATTGCATCAGCATCATTAGGAGACGTTACCAAAAAAGATCTTTCAAAAATTGAAAGTATGAAAAGTAAAAATGAATTTTATGGCGTACTTTTAGCATTTAATATTTCCATCCCGCAAGAGATAGAAGAATTAGCTAAAGTAAAAAAACTTACATTAATTTCTAATCAAGTTATTTATCAGACTATTGATGAATATGAAGCCTATGTAGATAATTTGAAGAAGGCCATTGAATTAAAAGAGTTTACAAAATTAGTTCGACCATGTAAATTTGCGGTATTAAAAGGGTACACATTTAGACAAAGTAATCCAGCAATTGTTGGAGTTGAAATTGAAATTGGTAGAATTAAAACAGGAGATCCTGTGATGAACATAGAAGGAAGAAAAATTTCTATAGTTAAGAGTTTACAAGAAGGAAAAGATTCAGTTTCTGTAGCGGAACAAGGAAAACAATTAGCAATGGCACTTGATAATGTTACTGTTGGAAGACAGGTTGATGAAGGCGATTTTTTATACTCAGATATTCCAGAAGAAGATTTTAAAAAATTGAAAGTGTTAAAAAAGCATCTTCATCAAATGGAATTAGTGGTATTAAAAGAAATTGCAGAAATTAAAAGAAAAAATAATGCAGTATGGGGAGTAGGATAGTGCAAACATATAAAATACAAAATTCACGAGAAATTAAGAAGTTACGTTTACTCATGGAAAAACAATATGGATTTTTTCCTTCAGGGGATTATGCATTCTTGCTTTCAGAAAAAGGTAGATTATTCTTAGTAAACAAAAGTATTTCTAAAGTTAATTTAGAACATTTAAAGATTGATAGAATGGGGTTATATTTTGGAGAATTAAAAGAAAATCATTTTCGATTAAGCAAAGAGGGAGCACAGTTTATAGTAAAATTAGGAGGAAAACAAGTTAAACCGATTATTGACTTTACTTCTGATGAAGTTAAGGCATATTTTCAGGGAGAAGATCTTCCCCAGGATCTTGGAGAATCTTCAAAAGCAATAATTTTACGTTACAAAAATGAGATTCTTGGGTGTGCTCAGTATAAAGAAGGCAAAATATTGAATTTTTTGCCAAAGACATATAGGGGCACAGTAATTGTTTAGTTGTTACTTAAAAGTGGTTCTTTTTGGAAAAGTTTATAAATAGAGTTCTCTCTGAAGTGTTTACGGAGGTTTACAAAACCATGAAAACATATATCAAATTATTTGTCTTATTATTACTTACAGGACTATTAGTTGGCCAAGTTAGTGCAGCTAAAAGTCTTCATGACATTTCTGGTGCAAGCAATGTTGTTGTTGCTAACCCAGACTTTGTAGATAAACTCGTTGAAAAATACGGTACTGATATTTTAGTTCCAGTAGATACTGATTACACACTATACGATGTTTTTGATAAAGATAGAGACGGAGTATTTAACGCTGAAGATAACTGCTTAATTGTTTCTAACGCTGATCAAACTGATTCTGATGGAGATGATATTGGAAATGCTTGTGATGTAGATAACACTGATGGCCCATTAGGTAACCAAGATAGTGACTTACTTTTAAACGGAGAAGATAACTGTCCGACTGTTTCTAACGCTGATCAAATTGACAGTGATTCTGATGGTTTAGGAGACGCTTGCGATGATGGTTCATCTAGCTCTGATTCAACTAGTGATACAGATAGTTCATTTGATTCTCGTTTAGACTCATTAGAAGAAGATTTTAGAGATGTTGAAGACGACTTTGAAGATGAAGAAGATGATCTTAAAAAAGCTTACAGAGTAGATGACAAAGACGATATCGAAGATTCTGAAGATAAAATCAAAGACATAGAAGACGATCTTGAAGCATTAGAAGATGATGTGGATGAATTGGAAGATGACTATGATGCTTCAGGAGAAGACGATGACAATTTTGAAGATGATTTAGAAGATTTAAAAGATGACATCGATACATTGAAAGATGAAATTGATGAAGCTCTTGATGGTAACTTCAATAATGATCGGGACAGATTTTTTGACAGTAACGCATTCACTGCAAACACTGCACCAAAAAATTCTGTGCCTGCAACCACTTCAGGAAGAGTTGTCTTAGATCCATTAAACTTTCCACCTAGAGAACCAGTTCAAGAAGGTAGTGATAACCTATACTTTGGTTTAATTATTGGTGGAATTGTCTTAGTAGCGATTCTAATAATCTTTTTACTAGCGGTGTTATTACGCCAATAGATTTTTTTTATTTTTTTATAATTTAAAAAAATTATTTCTTAAGAACGTCTTCAATTGGTGTTTTTCCTTTTAACTGTTTAGTTGCTGCTTTAGCTTCTTTCATTAAATCAACACCTAAATCTTTTAATTCTTTAATGTGCATTTGCATGAGTTGTTCAACAATCTGAAGAATACGCATGAATTCTTCTCTTTCCTTAGTAAGTGTAGCTAAAGAGCCTTTGTGAAAACCAATTTTCTCTGCATTATCTGTTTTTGTCATGTTTTTATTGGTTAGGATAGCATTTATAAACATTTTGGGAAGAAAAAGCTTTAAAACAAATAAAAGAATACTAAGTAAATAAAATGTTTGATAAACTTAAATTTTGGAAAAAAGAGGATGAGTTTGATTTTGATAATTTAGCAGATAAAGAACTGCAAACTTCTCAAAAACCTGACCCTCTTGGCTTAGAAAAATCTCCATTTAATCAGTCTCCATTCACACAACAGCCAAAAATGCCTGATTTACAGCAGCATGGTAGCGGAGATGTTCAACAGTTAGAATTGATCAATAGCAAACTAGACACCATTAAAGCAATGTTAAACACCATGGAACAAAGGCTAGCAAGATTAGAACAATCAAAAGCTCCAGAACCGCCACAACAAAAGTTATGGTAAGAAAAATGGATTTAGGTTCAATCCGCCATTTTTGGAACAAAAAATCTAAAGATTTCTTTGTAAGGAAACGTTATCCTGTTATTTTTGGTGGAATTGTTGCAGAAGTAGTACTTCTTGATCAACTAACAAAATGGTTGATTATTTCTTTACAGCCACAATGGCATACAAGATTTGTTTCAATTAATTATATTCAGAATACAGGAGCAGGATTTGGGATATTACAAGGACAAACATTAACCCTTGCCATTTTATCAATAATTATTGGAATTGTGTTGATTGGATCATATAATAAAATTGATAAAAAGTTAATGCCACAATTATTATTTGCTTTGTTTTTGGGAGGATTAATAGGTAATCTTATTGATCGATTATTTAGAAAGTTTGTTATTGATTTTATTAATTTTTCATTCTGGCCAGCATTTAATCTAGCAGATACTGCGTTAACCATTGCTGCAATAGGATTAATAATTTATTATTGGAAGAAATAATGTTTTTACCGCCATAATTATTTTATAGGTTGAAGTAATGTTTTTATTATGGCATTCTCAAAGACGTTCCCAAAGACGACCCCAGGAAGTAATTATCCTACTTGGGAAGAAATTACTTTAACTAATGAAGAAGAATCACTTGCTGCAGAAAAGTGCAAACAAGAAAATTTTAAAGTTCTGGATCATGCATTAAGAGAAGCAAGAGCATTGGCCATAAAACATAGCTTGAATGAAAGTGAAAATGTTGTGAGATTGGCAGTGGCATTATTTGAAAAAAGGGCATCACATGAAATTTTCTTTAAGGAAAATAAAGCTAAAGAAAAATTTGATGAAAAGTTTAAGTAAATTATTTTTTTAAACCCTTCAAGAGAATTTTTTCAAATTGTTCAAGCTCTTTCTTAGTATTAAAAAATAAAGGATGTTTTGCTCCTTGTTTAGTTAAAACATAACCACCAAGAAAGATTTTATCTAATTTATGGTGCACAACATCTTTCAGTGCAACTTTAAATTTTTTTGTTCTTTTTTTTGTTTTTCTTGTCACTTCAAGATGAGTTCTAGAAATTTTATAGTGTTCTTCTACTTGACGAATTGTTTGAATGGTTCTTGAAATTACAACATATAAACCTAAAAAAACTATTGCAAATAATAACCCAGCAACGAAAGCATCACCCATACCAAAAAAAGTCATTAAAAAAACAAGTGCTGCAATTAATGCTATAAAAACTAGTTCTATTCTTAAAAAATACATTGTTTGTAAGGGAAATTCCCAACGAAATCCTGCTGTTTTTTTTATTACCATCTTTACATCACCGGTGCTTTTGTCATACTAACTAACGAAGCAACAAACATTGCAGCAAAAATTATCATTGCGGCAATACCAAAATTAAAACTTAATGGGAACAAATAATAAGCTGAAATAAGAAAACCTAAAATAGCAATTAGCATAAAACTGCTTTTTAATGGTGCATAATGAAACTTTCTTGGTTTCTTTTTTGCCATAGTTATCAACCTCTTTTACTTTAAAGAATAATTTTACGTATTTAAAGATTGTGTTCAAGAATATACTTCTTGACCACTTTTTCTGCAGCTTTTCGTTTTTTATGATGTTCTGTTAAAAAAGTAGTTAGTTTTTCAATAACAATATTTTTTAATTCTCCAGAAAGTAATTTTCCAGACTTGTAATTGGCATAAATTTCTTTAAGTTTCTTATCATCTTCTTCCAAACCATAAAATAGCATTTGATAAGAAACGTCAACATCAGGATTTCCGCCTTTCTTACGATGTTCTTCTAAAGTGGCTTGACCACCAGAAAAAGCATACTTCTTAATTTTCTTTGCTGCTGCTTCTGGAGAATCACTTAGCGCAATGTACGATGTTTCATCTGAAGAAGACATTTTTCCACCTTTTAATCCTGGCATGAACTTATGGTTTGTTGAACTTAACGGAATGAATTTATGAAGCTTTATTCTCTTAGCAACATCTCTAGCGATTCTTAAGTGAGGATCTTGATCTGCACCAACAGGAATTACAACAGGTAAAGGTTTCTCAGAAAATTCAGGTAGTTGAGGATGTAACATGTCTGCTGCTTGAAGTAAAGAAGCAGATAGTTTTCCAGGAGAAACAGTACCATAAATTGCTTTAAACTCATTAAATGTTGCGTGTCTTGCTAGCATTGAAGCTAAGCTATAATAAGCATTAGATTTTTTCCCATCATTAGATCTTTTAGATTGAAAATAAAAATCGCACTTATCAAGATCTAACCCTAAAGCGACATAATTTGTAAGATATTCTTCTATCGCTGTTTTTCTTAACAACTCCATATCAGTAGTTCTTGAGTTATAAGCTTCAATATCAGCAACAGTAAGATATACTTTAGCACCTAAATTTTGGTAGAAGATTATTTGGTCAGCAACCATTTTATGGCCAAAATGAAACTTGCCAGAAGGCATTAATCCAGTCATCATTACAAAAGAGTCATTATTCTCAACAGCATCGACTATCCTTTTAAAGTCACGATGAGCAAAAATAATTTCTCTTCTAAACAATACTTGCTTTTGAAATATTTCTGGAAGATTTTTTAGCGGTTTTAAACCACAATTTTTGATTAATTTATCATAATCAATATTACCCTTTACTTCCCAAGGAGTTACCGTTGCCATAGGGTAAAGGTTGGAGGAGGGAGTTTAAATAGTTATTGCCTACAAAGTTAGCCTAAGATTAGTCTCCTAGTTTTGTGTAAAATGCCCATTTCAGTAGTTTTATCAAAACACTTTGTCATAACAACATCTTCAATATTTGGGTCATACAATGGTGTTCTTAAGACTTCTGTGTAGCCAGCTACTCTAAAAGCAGTGATAACATCAGATTGATTAGATCGAACATCAACGAGAAGTGTAGAAAATCTATTTGCTTGTTCTATTTCTACTTGTCGTAGCATGAATTGAGCAAAGTATCGTCGTCTAACTCCAGGATGAATTCTTAGATTTTTTATTTCACCTATATTTGGTAACTCTTTGTGTGGTTGATAAATTAAATCACCCACTAAATGACCATCACTAAACGCTAAGATGGCATTTTTATATCCGGTGTCAAGTTCATGTTCTGTTCGTTGCACCCAACTTTCATATTGTGGATAACCAAGATCTTGCTTTATTAAAAAATCTACTAACATTTGTAGATCTTTATGACTACTAATATCTCTAAAATTAAAATTAAACCCCATATTTGCTTTAGAGTTGCAATTCAATAAATACTTTCTGCTTCTTTAAAAGTAGATTGTTGAAGTAATAGGAAAATTCTGATATAATTACTGATTAAGAGTTTATTTATATGTTAATAAAATAAAAATTAACTATTGGTAAAATTTGCTTAACTCACCATAAACTTTGTTTATGATAGCTCTTAAGTTTTCACAATCCTCATTGTTATACTGAATTAATAAATCTAAATATTCTTTATCCCCAGAAGCGTGAAATGCTTTCCATAAACTAACAGGGCTTCCTTGAAGATTCTGTGGCCTTTTTAGTTGAAGAATTCGTTCTATTTCTTTTAATCCGCCTTTTAGTCCTAAATTAACACATAATGGTTTTAAGTCAATATGTGGTTGCGTTAACCGGAGTTGTAACTGTTTTCTTAATTTAGGTAAGTCAAAAGCACCACCATTAAAAGTAATAATGATTTTGTATTTTTGAAGTTCTTTTTGAATAGAGTTTTTATCTAGATTTATTCCTGCAACAAAAGTCTTTGTGGAATAATCATTAGAAATACCCACTATGATGATTTGTCCTTTACTGTCAACCTCAATGTCAAGAAAGCAACAATCTTCTTTAAAGTAATTGTAAAGACGCCACATTTCTTTCTTAGGAAGTCGATTAACAAAATATTCTGGTTTTTCTTCTTTTAAAGATTTTTGAGCTTCTTGGATTTGACGGTCATACTGGAACTTTTTCTTTGTAGCTATTCCTTTTATTTTGTCTTTATTTAGGAATTGTTGCCAATTCTTTGCTTGTTGAAAGATTTTCTGTTCTTTCTTTCTACCCACTTTTTCAAGAAAAATAAATGATTGTTGGATCATAAGCATTTTAGAAAAAACAACATTTAAATAGTCTACGTGTACTTGTCCAGTGGGTGGTTTACATATGGCGATTATAGCAATTCCAACAGTTGTTGTTCTTTTAATTATTGTTGTACTCTCTGGATTAAGAGTAGTAAAAGAGTATGAACGTGGAGTTAAATTCACATTAGGTAAGTTTTCTGGGGTAATGAAACCAGGTTTACGTATTGTTATTCCGGTTATTCAATCATGGCAAAAAGTCGATTTAAGAGTTAAAGCAGTAGATGTTCCTGATCAGGATTGTATTACAAAAGATAATGTTTCTGTTAGAGTTAATGCAGTATTATACTTCAAAGTTTCAGAGGCATCAAAAGCAATATTGAGTGTTGAAAATTATTTTTATGCAACTTCGCAATTATCCCAAACTACAATGAGGGATGTTGTAGGGGAAGCTACATTAGATGAATTATTAGCAAACCGAGATGACATTTCAAAAAGAATTCAGCAACTTGTTGATAAAGCTACAGATCCTTGGGGGATTAAGGTAGATTCAGTTGATCTTAAACATGTTGAACTTCCAGAAAACATGAAAAGAACTATGGCCAAAGAAGCTGAATCTGAAAGAGAGAAACGTGCAGTGATTATCAAAGCACAAGGAGAAGTTGCTGCTGCTGCTAACATGTCAAAAGCTGCTACAATGTTATCTAAAGCGCCAGGCGCGTTACATCTACGAACGTTACAGAGCATCAATGATATGTCTTCAGATCAAAGTAATACTGTAATCTTTGCTGTTCCACTGGAAATTTTGAAAGCGTTCGAAGGAATGGGAAAGAAGAAATAAATTTAAAGCTCGATAGTTACAGATTTTTTCTTTAAATTAACTTGAGTTATTTTTTTCTCTTTCTTTAACTCAGTGCCTACATCGTTCCACGTTTTCTTTTCTCTTAATGTTTTTACAATAGATAACAATTTACTTAGTGGTTGATACTGCCCATAAATTAATTCACCTTTTTGTTTGTTTAAATCTATTTTTTTTTGTAAATTATTTAATGCTTCTTCTTGCCTGCCAATCATCCTTCCAATAGTAGCTATTTTCTTTTCATAAGGAGAGGTTACTTGGAAAGGTTTAAGCAAATCTAACGCAGAAGTATAAGATGTAACAGTTTTCAGTGGTTTTTTCCCTTCTAAAATAAAAGGAGTTATTTCGTTTTCATAAATATTTCCAGTAGGTTTTTTAAGCGCTTTATGAATCTCATCAATGGCTGCAATGAGAGATTTTACTTGTACTGCAGAAACTTCTGGGGGAAGTACAGTTTTATCTACTGTTGCCTTTAGACACACTTCTTCTGCATACAAACCTCCTAAACCCACTTCTGTTGCTAATGCTGTTGCAAGATTTTTTTTCTCACTTTTTTGTAACAATTCTTTAAGTTGTTTCGGGGTAATCTTTTTCCAATTTACTCTCACTTCTGGAAAAACATAAGGGTACCTTGTTCGAATAGTCCTATTCTTCCAAGTATTTTGATCTAATGCACCAATAACTGTATAATCTTTATCTGTAAGAATAATATTCCCCTTAGAAAATAATTCAAAAATTAAGTAATATGTCTCTTTTCTTTCTATTTCCATAACAAGAATTCTTTCCGCACCTTGTTGTTTTATACTTCTAATAAAACCGTTTCCAATATATTTTCTTAATAACATACAAAAACCAGTTGGTCTTAATTGTGATTGTTTTGTTTTTGTGAAACAAACATATTTCCCTGGAATGATTTTTAGTAATAATTTACCTTTCCCAGAAGCATGTAATTGTAAAAGTAATTCTCTTTTCTCTTGATGGTAAATCTGTGTAAACTTTCCTTTAACCAGAAATTGTAGTTCTTCAACTATTGCTGTCAATTCTACAGAAGATATTGATTTCTTGTTCATAATAAAAGATAATTTTGTGAGTTTTTAAGCGTTTGCTGCAAATTAAAAAAGTTCACCTCTTTTTGGAGTCTTGAGAAAACGTAAATCTTATTCCTGTTTTACTTATCATTTTTATGTTTTTAAAAAAATAAAAAAATTATGAAGCTAATCTGTATGCGTCTGAAACATCCTCAAAACGAGAAGTTATATCTAACGCAGGTTGTTGACTTTCTTTAAACAGTCTATTGAGTGCAGACTCTAATTTTTTATCAAAATGTGGTTCAATAGCAATTGCTTCATCATACGTTAATGGCCCACCATTGACAAAATTGTAAGGTGTTGTCTTTTCACTTAAACCAGGAGCAAGATCGTTCTCTCTTACAAAAATACCAACCCCATAAATCTCTCTTTCTAAGCCCTGTATTGGATGGCCCTCACTATTTATTTCTGGACCAATCTTAATGTGTTGAACATTTTCATCTTTTAAAAGACCACCAATAAAATTACCTAAGGCAGAATAATCTCCTAATTTATCTAAACTCATATTCATCACAGCTAAATAATTTTCATTTGTTGTCATTTTTTTACTCCTTGATGTTTTATAGAACATTAGTATACATTTTTGTATATTAAACGTTTGCGGGAAATGCATGCTTTTCTCTAAACAGGCTTAAATACTTTAAGAAATTCGCTAGTTCTATGAGAGTATTAGTTCCAGAACGTAAAAAAGTAATGATTGATTTAATAGATAAAAAAATTCTTTACTTACTTTCTCACAACGCAAGATTCTCTTATTCAACCATAGCAAAGCATGTTAATCTTTCTAGAGAAGCAGTTAAACAAAGAATAGTAAGATTACAAGAAAAAAAGGTTTTATTAGGTTTTCAAACAGTGGTAAACTTGAAATTATTAAAACAAATTTCTTACCACATCTTTGTTCAATTACAAAATCCAAAAAAAGTTATTGCAGAAAAATTTGCACAAGAAAGTGTGAAAAATCCAAAAACAAATGCAATTTTAAAATATACTGGAAAGTTTGATTTTGAATTAGCATATGTTGTTCCTGACACAAACTCTCTGAATGAAGAACTAAAAGATCTCTCGGCAAAACAGTTAAAATCACAAATGGTTTGTCAATTATTACAAACAGTAACATCAAAAGTTTATCCAAAATGTATGTATAACTTTTCTTTAGAGTTGCAAAAAATTGGAAGAGACGGATCTTTCCACAGTGGATTTGGTAAAACACAGCAAGAGGTTACATTAGATAACACAGACTATAAGATTCTAACCTTACTAGCCAACGATGCTAGAATAACAATGGTGAACTTGGCAAGTAAGTTAGAAATTAGTGTAGATACTGTTATTTACAGAATTAAGAAATTAATTAAAGGGAAAATAATTGTTGCATTTAGACCAATTATTAACTATGCAGCGTTAGAGTATAGCGTTTACACATTATTCTTTCAGTTTAAAAATTTTACAATAGAAAAAGAAAAGAAGTTTGCAGGGTTCCTTAAACAGCACCCAAATGTATTATGGTCTGCCCAGTGTTTGGGGGGAGTTGATAACATCACTTATATTATTGTTAAAAACAATTTTCATTTCCATGATGTAATTACAGAATTTAGAGAAAAGTTTAATGAAATTATAGAAAACTATGAAAGCTTATTAACATTTGCGGAGTACAAATATACTTATTTTCCAGAAGTTCTTCACCGTTGATTAATGGTTAGTATTTGCGGTGCACGATTATTATTTTTTACTATTACTTGAACTACTTTTTCAGTTCTTCCCTGAAACTCATCTTCACAGATTAATGTTACCTTATGGTTACCTTCGTCAGTGTAAGTTGTAGTTTTTGTTTGTGAGTTCATCCAGCCATTATAACGAATTCCCGAGACTACATCATTTTCTGGATCTGTGCAATTGGCATTTAATTCCACTGTTTCACCTTCTTCAACCCTTATAATTGTTGGGCCAGAAATTTCTGGAGGAACATTGTCTGCAGGATTTTTACAAACATAACATTGATAATGATAATTAGTTTTAAGAGTATAGTCGACAAATTGTGGTAGAATGTAATTTACCTTATAGGCCTCACCTACATTAATACGATTATTACAGTTAGTGTCAAGACATTCATAAAGTTTGATAAAAGAATCTTCACCGCAAACTAGACCTACTTTTGTTGTGGAATATTCTGCGTCAAATGTTTTTTCTGCAGAACGATAATTACTACACTGCCAATCTGCTGGTTGTTTATTATCAAAATCTAATGTAGGAAGAGCAGTAACTGCTGTTGCAAGTAAACAGAATATAATTAGTAACGCCCCTCTTTTCATAGAGTTTTATGAGAGATTGTTGTATATTAACATTATTGTGATGAAGAATAAAAATGGAGCGCGAGGAGATATC
>JABHXC010000020.1 GCA_018657475.1 Candidatus Woesearchaeota archaeon | reverse complement strand
TGAACGAATTAAACCTGAATGATAGCCAATATCAATCTTTTTATGTTTTAGTTTCTTAGCTATCTTTTCTGCATTTGCACAGCCTTCTTCAGTCATGTGAGAATCTATTTGCCCAGTAAACCACTGGTGTTTATTGTAATAGGTTAACCCATGCCTAAATAAATAGATCTTTCTTTTCACCATCTTTTTTGTTTTATTAAAGAAATTAAGTTGATAAATGTTCTGTTTTTACTTTATTGATGAATAGATGAAGGAAACGCTTATAAACACCCCTTAATTTTGAGGCAAGATATGGCAAAACAAACAGTAGAAACATTAATTGAAGGTGGGAAAGCAACAGCTGCACCACCATTAGGGCCTGCATTAGGACCAACAGGAGTAAACATCGGACAAGTAGTTGCTGAAATTAACAAAAAGACAGCAGATTTGAAAGGTATGCAAGTTCCTGTAAAAGTTATTGTTGATACTGAAGAAAAAACGTTTACTATTGAAATTGGAACTCCACCTGCAGCTGCTTTAATCAAAAAAGAAGCTGGAATTAAAAAAGGGTCAGGGAATCCATTAACTGATAAAGTTGCAGATTTATTGATTGAACAGGTAATTAAAGTTGCTAAAGCTAAATCAGATGCATTATTAGGATCGGACTTGAAAGCTAAAGTTAGAGAAATTGTTGGAACTTGTCAAAGTATGGGTGTTCTTGTTGAAGGTATGCCTGCACAAGAAGCACTTAAAGCTATTACTGAAGGTAAATTTGATGAAAAAATTAGTTCTGGTAAAACTGAAATTACTGCTGAAGAACAAGCTAAATTAGATGTAGAAAAAGCTAAAATGCAAGAAGAGTTAGCTGAGAAAAAAGCAGCTTACTTAGTTCAGGCTAAACAATTAGTTGATAAATTTAAAGATGTCAAGAAAGCTAGGAAAGCGATGGTTGAAGAAGGAATCCCACAAGTTGTTATTGACGAAGTTGCACCAGCTGAAGATAAAGGTAAATAAGCTTTATTTTTTTAATTTATCTAATTCTTTAATTTCTTCTTGTTTAATTTCTAACAAAGTATGAGAAAGGCTACCTAACAGTTCACCAACTTCTTTAGTCTTATTTAACTGTTTAACTTGTAATGAAATGATAACAATAACTTCAACAAGTAAAAGAAACATAATTATTGCAAATGTAAATACAATTTCGACTAGGGGTATATCAATACCAAAAACTAACATTTCATGTGCCTCTTTTAAATGTAGAAGAGATTTTATTCTTATAAACCTTTCTTTTTCTAACTATTAGTGATGAGCCTCATTTGGCGCTCACACTTAATTAAATCTGAACTCTTAAACGAAGCGTTTATATAGCAGATTTCTTTTGTTATTATATGGGAAAACACATAGTATCGTTCTTAAGAAGTTTTAAATTTAAGACAACATATTGGTTTCAATTGTTACATGACGCTGCTTTTTTAGGTATTATTTTGGGATTTTTTACTTGGTTTGGAAGAGCTTTAGAAAATCGTTCTATAAATTTATTTCAAGGTAACACTCCTGAACAAATTCAACAATTATTGTTAACTGCACCTGAACAAGTAGCACCACTAGTGGGAAACTTAAGAATATTTTTAGTCATATTAGTGGTAGGAGTTATAGGATTATTATTAATGACTTACTTGTTATATGTTTTATCTCGGTTAGGTATTTGGAACAAACTAGTTCATAACAAATGGTCTTACAAACCTTTTGGGAAATGGTTGGTGTTACATTTAGCATTGATTTTCCCATTACTTGGGATAGGACTTATTTATCTTATATTTAAAATATTATTAGGACTAATTATTCAAGCTTTATTCACAGCTAATTCTTTATGGTACTTTTCACACCAAGATGGAATAACTATTGCTTTAACCTCAATTAATGGCATGATTTCGTTATTTCTTTCATTGTTTGTTTTAGCTTACTTGTTTCATGTTTACAGAGATTTTGTACAAAGAAAAAAAGTTTGGGAAAGTATTGGAAAAGGATTTAGCGTGTTTAGGAATGTTAAAGTATTATTTTCTACTGTAGGATTTGCTACTTTAATTGCTATCGTAATTACATTAATATTTTTTCCAATTCAAAAAGTGTTGTTTACTAGTCCAGGTTTATTGTCTTTCTTACAAATTGTTGTTGTGTTACTATACATCTCTTGGGTAAGACAATATTTCTTTATTACACATGGACACAACTAATTGGATTATCGATAGTAAAATTACATTAAAAGTAGTTCCTAACGCTTCTAAGACATTATTAAAAGAAGAAAATGATTTACTGAAGTTATGCTTAGCTGCTGTCCCAGAGAAAGGAAAAGCTAATTCTGCAATTGTTAAACATTTTAAAAAAGAATTTGGTTTAAAAGTTGTTATTGTAAAAGGTCTTCGAAGTAAGAATAAAGTTTTAGAAGTTATTGATTAGAATAAGTTTCTACAGTTTTATCTAAAATTTCTAACTTAACGCCTGTTTGTTTGAACAAGATTCTTGTCTCATGCGCAGCATGGTACATTTTTTCACAAACAACTTTAGTCATACCACAATTTATTATCATTTTTGCACAAACACTACATGGTTCCATTTTACAATATACAGTTGCACCTTTAAGTGATATTCCTGCTCTTGCTGCTTGACAAATTGCGTTTTGTTCAGCATGAATTGTTCTAACACAATGTTGGGAAGTATAATTTTCATTATGTACAACTTTTTTCATTAAATGACCAGTGTCATCACAATGCGGAGTTCCAGCAGCACTACCAACATATCCAGTAGTAAGAATTCTTTTATCTTTAACAATAACACACCCTGATTTTCCCCTATCGCAAGTTCCTCTCTGTGCAACTTGTTTACTAATTTCAATAAAATATTCGTCCCAAGAAGGTCTTTTATGAAATTTTTTTCTTAAATCTGTTAAAAATTTAGCTGTCTTTTTATTTAATTCTTCAATTGTAGTATTATTCTTTATTGTAACTTTGGCTAACTTTATTGTTTTGTGCATCTGTTGCTTAGTTGGATCAGCACTTTGTTCAAGTTTTTCTTTCTCTACAAATTCATGAAATGTTAAAGGATCTTCTTCCCTTGCTCGAGTTTTTAATCTTTGAAATCTTACTCTTGGATCTGCAGTTACAGTTACTAAAATAAAATTTTCTTCTTTAGCTAAAGCTTTAACTTCTTCAGGGTTCCTTATAGAAGTGATAACATAATCTTTATGTGGTTTAATCCTAACTTTTACTCTTTCAGCTAAAATTGAAGAACCATATTTTTCTCTTAACTCATTACCAATATTAATCAAGTTATCTCGAGTTAACTTTACTTTTCTTCTTTTTGCTTCTTCTCTTATTTCATCCGATAATGAATAGTGAATAAAATTGTTTGTTTTAAGATAATCTGCAACAGTATCTTTACCAGAAGCGTACAATCCAGTTACACCAATAATCATAGAATTATTATTTTTTATTTGTTTAAATTGATTTAGATGGTGCGACATTACTATTACATTAGAATTTGATCTATTGTGGGTTTAATGTGTTCTTCAAAAATTTCTCCAGGTGGAAGCGTACCATCAATTCTTACAACTCTTTGTGAATGGATTTTAGCAATAGCATCATATTCTGCAGCAACACGTTGAAAGAAATCTGCACCTAATCTTTCCATAAAATCTAGTTTACTTTTGCCTGCTCTTTCTAGCATTACTTCATAAGAAATGGCTAAAAGAAATGTTTTACTTGGATGATAACCATTCACAGCAAAGTCACTCGTTCTTTGAATTGCATTAATAACATTTGGATCACTATGAAATCTTCCACCACCCTGATAGGCTCTTGTACTATCATAAAAACGATCCGAAATGAACAGTTTTCCTTCATCTAGTGCAGGTTTAACTACATGTTGACAATACTCTGCCCTTGAAGCTTGGAAAAGTAGCATCTCTGCTTCTGCAGTTCTTTGTTGGTTAACATTTAATTGTTGGAAATCTGGATTGTTCGTAAATGTTTTATTCATTGTAGCATACACTACAACGGGTTCTTTTAGAACTCTTCTTAAAGTTCCACCTAAGGCAGTTCCTCCGGGTTCTCTACTTAGAACATATGGAACATCTGTTGAGTCTAAATGGTTAGTAAGAAGTTTAATTTGTGTTGTTTTTCCACAATTGTCTAGTCCTTCAAAACTAATAAATGGCCGCATCTAAATTACCCTCCCATAACTTACAAAAGAAAAAGAAGGTTGTTGATCTACCGTAGAATGTGTTGTGCGTTGAGTTTCAACCCACATTTTTGGATTAATTTCTGGAAAGAATGTGTCACCATTGTACTCTCTATGAACTTCTGTAATCTCTAAAGTTTGTGCTAATGGTAATGTTTCTTTGAAGACTTTTTCACCACCAATAACATATGCTTTTTTATTATTTAATATTTCTGCTTGTTCTAGTGCATTTTCTATAGAATGTGCAACATGTATATTATCTGAATAATAAGCAGAATTATTTGTTAAAACAATATTTGGCCTATTAGGTAATGGTCTAAACATTTCAGGTATAGATTCAAATGTTTCTCTTCCCATTATTACAGGATAAGGTGTTGTTAATTCTTTAAAATGTTGTAAATCAACAGGAATGTGCCAAGGCATCTTTCTTTGATAACCAATAACATTGTTTTCAGCAACTGCAGCAATTAAAACTAAATCCATTTTTTATACCGCAATAGGGGCTGGAATTTTTTTGTGAGAATCATATCCTATTAATTTAAAATCTTCATAAACATAGTCATCAATACTATTTTTTACGGGAACATGCATTTTTGGAAGTGGTTTAGGTTCTCTAGTTAATTGTAAATCTGCTTGCTTAACATGGTTATTGTATAAATGTAAATCACCAAAAGTATGAACAAACTCGCCCTCTTGTAAACCTGTGACTCTTGCAACCATTGTTGTTAATAGTGCATAACTTGCAATGTTAAATGGAACACCTAAAAAGATATCTGCTGAACGTTGATAAAGTTGACAACTTAATTTGTTTTCAGCAACGTAAAATTGAAAGAGCAAATGGCAAGGTGGAAGACCCATTTGATTAATTTCTGCAGTATTCCAGGCAGAAACAATGTGTCTTCTTGAATCAGGTTTTTCTTTAATACTTTTAATGACATCTCCAATTTGGTCTATGGATCCACCATCATAATCCCGCCAAGAACGCCATTGTGATCCATAAACAGGACCAAGATCGCCGTTTTCATCAGCCCATTCATCCCAAATACTAACTTTATTATCAGTTAAATATTGTGTATTAGTTTCGCCTTTAAGAAACCAAAGAAGTTCATGGATTACTCCTTTCATCCACAGTTTTTTTGTAGTTACTGCAGGAAAACCTTTAGCTAAATCATAACGACATTGTCTACCAAACACTGAACGTGTTCCAGTACCCGTTCTATCATCTTTTAAAATACCATCTTGACGTACATCTTTTAGTAATTCTAAGTATTGTTTCATAATTATACTTGGAATATAATGTTAATTTAAAAAAAAATCTAAACTAAAAAATCTATATTGAACTTACTCTTCTTCTTCACTTTTTTTCTTTTTACCAAAGTCAAGTAAACTCTTAGAACCGATCATTGCTTCATATGAAATAGACAC
>JABHXC010000019.1 GCA_018657475.1 Candidatus Woesearchaeota archaeon | reverse complement strand
TACATAGTAAACTACATTTCATGAAGAAACGCGAGATGGCTCTTCAGATACTAATTCACAACATAGAGAAAATGATGAGGTATATCGGAATGATGCTTCACATCATTCTGGACAGACCAGGTAGAAGTTTATTGCAATAAAGCCTCAATTGTTGCGTTTGTTTTCTCTAATCCTTCATACTTTTGTGCATGAATACCAAGTAAATTAGCAGTTGCAACGTTTGAAGAAGAATCATCAAAATAGACACAATCTTCAGGATTAAGATCATTTTTTTCCAAAATATTTCTAAAAGCCCCTTCATCAGGTTTAACAAAACCAGTTTCCCAAGAAAAATATGCGTTGTTAACCGCTTCAAAGAGTTCTGGAAAATGTTCTCGATAAAATTCTGTCCTTTCTCTAAAATTATTTGATAGAATAAAAACTTCTAAATCATTTTCTCTTAGCTGTGAAGCATAATCTACTAACTCTTGGGCTAATGATTCACCAGAAAACCAAAACTGAAAAAATTCTTTTTGAGTTATTTCTACTCCCCATTCTGTGAGATATGGTTTCCATAAAGCGTAAGAATCGTCAACTCCCGGCATTCTTGCTTTCCCCATTATCTCTTTTAATGCTGGAAGAAAATCTTCTGTTTTAACTCCATAACTCTTTTGCATTCGATCACTAAGAAATTCACTTTTTAAGAATACTCCATTCAAATCAAAGATTACTGCCTTCACCCAAACATCATCTCTTTCTTTTTTCTTTCTAAAAATGAATAAACAGTTTTATGCATAGAACCTTGTAATAACATTGCAACTGCTTGGCGAGCAATGTAAACTTGCTGCTGTTCACCGATAATACCAACAGTTTTACCATACACAGAGATGTCACAATCAGTTAGTCTTTCAATTTCTTCCCTGCTTTTGCCAGCTTTACCAATAACTCTACCTTTTAACCGTTGTAAAGTATTTTTACTTTTGCCAGCAATATCTTTCATATCAATTAATTCAAATGCATAATCTTGTTTTAACAATAACAAAGCAACTTTTGGGTTAAATCCCCTAGCGATTGCTTTTACAATTTCTTTTGTAGTAAATAACATTAAACCATCATCACCAATAATATGGACATCACCATCTGCAGTAACATCTAACTTAGAATGGGTAGATTCTTCAATTTCTTTCTTAGTTTCCCCATCTTTACCAATAAGCACAGCTACACGTTCTTCAGGAACTTTTAGTTCGTACTGTAAATCGCCGTCTGTTTCTTCCATAATTATTCTTTTCCCGTAATCATTTTAAATAACTTTTGTGGATCTTCTTCAATTTTGATCTTTTTAAAAAATTGTAAGACATTTTTAATGTCACGATGTAACAATTCTTCTGAGTTTGGTGTTTTAATTAAAGTAGCTTGAGAAAAGTCAATTAATACTGGTTTTTCATTATGATTAAGAATATTAAACGAAGATAAATCACCATGAATTAGTCCAGATTTGTATAGTTTAGTCATTTCAGTAACAATGTCTTGTAAAAATTGATGTGGATAAGCAGGAATTGCATCTTTTAATGGAAGAGCTGGTTCATCATCGCCAATAAACTCTTCAACCAAAATATTATTTTTACATCCAAAAACTTCGGGAACATTAACATTTCCTCTATGTGCTCGTATTAAATTCTTATACTCTCTTTGCGTCCAAGCAAAAATGATTTGTCTTCGATGGTTCTTTAACCCTTCATAACGAGAATCTTTTCGAATATAATCATACATTCGCTTAAAATCAGCATTTTGAACACGATAAATTTTTACAATTACTTTTTTATCATCTTTGCTAGCAATGAAAACATTACTTTCTTTTCCTACTTCTAGTGGTGAAACTAACTCATCGAATAATTCTTGGCTTTGCAACTTAAAGATTGTTCTTTCTGTATTCTCATCAAATACGCCTTTAGCTGTTCTGAACCGTTCTTGATATGTGAATGTTGTCATTGAATTTTCTAAAACAAACTCACTTTATAATCCTTTTCCAACAGTTTAATCACTAAAAAGTAATAAACTACCAAAACATTTAAATAGAATATCACTTACCAGTGACTAAACACCTCAAAAACCACCTCTTTTCCTCAGTGAACTTCCGAGTTTACTGGGGTTTTCATTCTCATAGATTTGGGCTTATTTTTACAAAGAAAGCCAAAAAATCACTTCTTTAAATAAAACATTGAACAATTTACCGGCATATTTATATACTAGAACATACAGTTGTTTCTCAGCCCGCCACAGAGAGTACCTGTGGGAGTTCACGGCAACAGCCAAGCAATGAACTCAGGAGTTAGTGGTGCGGGCATCATATTTAATCAATCATCGCAGGGGGAACATTTACTGTATAATACTGAAAAAATCTCCCTGAAAAAAACAACTACAGAAAGAGCATGCTCACTAATCATCACACTGTACCAGTACAGAACTATGACACATTGAGACTACTACTCTTTCTGCAACGGAGGAACACACAATGGCAAAAATTAGCCAAATTGCATCAAAATATATTATCCAATCAACCATCTCAATCGAAGGTATTGTTGACCGACCAGACGTTATCGGCGCAATCTTTGGACAAACAGAAGGTTTGTTAGGAAATGAATTAGAATTACGTGAATTACAACGATCTGGTAGAATTGGTAGAATAGAAGTTACAGTTGCCACAAAAAATGGAAAAACTACTGGTGAAATAATCATTCCTAGTTCTTTAGATAAAACTGAAACAGCAATAATTGGAGCTGCATTAGAAATTATTCAACGAATTGGACCTTGTAACGCAAAAGTATCTGTTAAAAAAATTGAAGACGTTAGAACAAGTAAACGACAATTTGTGATTAATAGAGCAAAAGAATTATTGAAAACATTAACGCAAGACACACTACCAGATTCACAAGAAATTGCTGATGAAGTATCAAAATCTGTTAGAATGATGGAAGTTGTAGACTACGGTAGAGAAAAACTAGCAGCTGGACCAGCAATTGAAGATAGTGAAGAAATCATTGTTGTTGAAGGTAGAGCAGATGTCCTAAATCTATTAAAACACGGATTTAAAAATGTAATTGCAATTAATGGTACATCTTGTCCGCAAACCATCAAAGAGTTAAGTAAACGAAAAACAACTACGCTTTTTGTCGATGGAGATAGAGGAGGAGACTTAATCATTCGTGAACTAATTAGTACAGCGGAAATTGACTTTACATGTAAAGCTCCAGATGGAAAAGAAGTTGAAGAAATTACAAAGAAAGAAATCCATAAAGCATTACGTGGAAAAATCACCTCAGAACAAGCTAAACTTGATTTAGGCGTAGATGACTCTGGTGCATTAAAAGAGAAAAAAGTAGTAGCACCAAAAAGATTTCAAGAACGGAGAAAAACAGTACCTCCACGAAGAGTTCCAGAAACAAGAGGGAGATTTACACCACGACAATCTAATGGTACCGCAACACGGAGACCAAGAAATGCAGCACTAACTGCTAGTGAGAAAGTAGTGTTAAAGCAAACGATGGAAAATCTTTTTGGTACTCGAGGAGCATGCGTTTTTGATCCGAAAATGGCAGTTCTTGGAAAAGTTCCTTTAAGTGAAGTAACATCAACCATTAAAAGTTTGAATGGAGGAGTTTACGCTCTTGCTTTAGATGGTGAAGTTAATGAAGATCTTACAAGAACAGCTGAGAGATTGGGCGTTGTACATATTGTTGGTACAAGCGCAAAAGTAAAGAATGCTGGTTTGAATGTAATAACTGACGACCAGTTATAGATTTTTTTTCTTTTATTTTATTTCCATTTATACCCTTTAGGCACAACAGTTATTCCGCCAGGACTTACAGTAAATCCTCTTGCTTTGTCAGCTTCTGCATTTACTCCAATAACAATATTATCTGGAATTGCAACACCTTTATCGATGATAGATTGTTTAATCACAACGTTCCTTCCAACATTATTGTAACCCAACATTACTGCTCCTTCTAAATCACTTCCTTTGTGTATGTGAACCCCATAAGAAATAACTGAATCTTTAGTGTGTGAATGACTTACAATTACTCCAGGTGCTAAAATAGAATCTTCAACATGGCCGCTAGATCCATTTCTTCCAGCAAACTTTGTTGGTTGGACATGTTCAGGGTTTGTAAGTAATTCCCATTCTTCATTATACAAATTTAATCCAGGATTTGATGCACAAACATCCATATTAGCTAAATAAAATTCATCAATATTACCAATATCTCTCCAGTAACCTTGATCTTCTTTAGAGATGCCAGGAACAACATTAGTTGAAAAATCATAAGCAAAAATAGAAAGGCCTTCCCTTAACATTGCAGGAATTACATCGAAACCAAAATCATGTGAGGAAAGGAAATTAGGATTTTCTTTAATTGCTTCACGATTACTTACAGAATCTTTACCAGCATCTTCCTCTAATTTTTTTACTAATGTAGAAGAATTAAATGTATAATTACCCATTGAAGCCAAACAGTGAGTCGGTCTTCCTGGCATAGGTGCAGGATTTGCTGGTTTTTCTTGAAATTCTAAAACTTTACCTTTCTCATCAACTTTTAACACACCATAAGCGTTAGCTGCTTTTTCTCTTGGAACAGGAATGGTTGAAATTGTTAATGCAGCCTTTCTTATCCTATGAAAATCGTTCATTTGACCAATGTCCATAAAATTAATGTGATCGCCACCTAAAATATTAACAATTTCTGGCTTTTGTTTTTTTATTTGATCAACATTAGCGGCTACTGCATGGGCGGTTCCAACATACCAACCTTCTCCAGTTTCATTTTGTGTTGCAGGAAGCATTGCTAAAAATCTGTCTCTCTGGCTTCCAAATCTATGTTGCCAACCTTCTCTAACATGTCTTCCTAGTGATTCTGATTTATATTGAGTTAAAACACATACTTGAGGAATTCCTGAATGATATAAGTTAGAAAGAACAAAGTCAATAACTCTATATGAGCCACCAAAAGGTACTGCAGGTTTAGCTCTTTGCCTTGTTAGAGGAAATAGTCTAGATCCTTGTCCCCCTGCTAGAACAAATGCCAAAGTATTTTCACGTGCCATAATTGGTTTTCTTTAATTACCTTTTTTAAATCTTTCTTATTTAATTACTGATAAGTAATTACTGAGTTTTAGGAACATTTTTATCCTCTCATTCTTTTGTTAGGTTATGGTGTTTGATGTTATTATTGGTAGATCTAAAAAAAACTTAGAAAAATTTGGTAAAGAAGGAACTATTTTTTTAGGTAAACAGTACATAAAAATGGGTCAAACAACTTCTTTATCTAACCCAGTTTATATGGATGTTGCCGGTGCCCACGTTGTGTTTATTGTAGGTAAAAGAGGTAGTGGTAAGTCCTACACTATGGGGAGTATTGCAGAAGGATTATCAGATTTACCACCACACATTAAACAAAATCTTTCTATAGTATTACTAGACACTATGGGAATTTATTGGACAATGAAGTATCCAAATATGCAAGATGAAGAATTGTTAAAATCATGGGGTGTTGAAGGTAAATCGTTAGATGTACAAATTTACACGCCAACAAAATTTCATGATCAATACAAATCAGAAGGAATTCCTACTGATTTTCCTTTCTCATTACGTCCATTAGATGTTAATCCAAGAGATTGGTGTCAGGCATTTAGTATTAATCCAAATTCTGCAGAAGGAGTTTTAATTACAAAAGTTGTACAAGATCTAGGGCATGGAAAAAGTTATGCATTAGATGATGTTATTTTCACGGTTAAAGAAGATAAAGAAAGTGATTTGGTAACAAGAAATGTTGTAATTAATGAATTTAAGAAAGCTAAAGGTTGGGGAATATTTAGTAAAGAAGGAACTCCTCTAAAAAATCTTGTTAAAGGTGGACAAGTTACAGTGTTAGATGTATCACCTTATGCAACCATGGCTTCTGGTTGGGAGATTAAAGCGTTAGTTGTTGGTTTGATTTCACGCACTTTATTTAATCAAAGGATGTTGGCTAGAAAAACTGAAGAATTTAAATCGGTTGATGCAGCAATGCATTATTTTTCGAAAAATAATGATGAACAATTAAAAGATCCTTTAGTATGGTTAGCAATAGATGAAGCACATGAGTTATTACCAAGAGAAGGGAAAACAGCTGCTACAGATGCATTAATCACTATTTTACGTGAAGGAAGACAACCAGGGATTTCTTTAATTTTAGCATCACAACAGCCAGGAAAAATTCATACTGATGTTATGACTCAGGCAGATACAGTAATTGCACATAGATTAACTGCCAGGATAGATGTAGAGGCACTAGGACAGTTAACACAAAGTTATATGCGTAAAGGATTGGAACAAGAAATTGACATGTTACCTAGGCTAAAAGGGTCAGCAGTTATTTTTGATGATGCTAATGAACGAATTTTTCCAATACAAATGCGGCCAAGATTTACATGGCATGGTGGTTCGTCTCCTATTGCGGTTCCTAAAAGAAATCAAGTTGACAAAGTTATGAGGGAATTAAGAAGTTTAGAGTAACTTTATATTTTTTTAATGCTACTTGGATCCCTTACGTCCATTTCAAAATGTTTTGTAGTGTAACTTTTTCTTGATCCGGTGTCTTCACAAGGATTTATATGGACGTGAAATTGAAATGGAGATGTTTGAACACCAATTGTTACTTCGTACAGCATTTTTGTTTTGTCTCCTATAGGGTCTGTTGTAAGAACTCCGCCTTTTCCTGGTATTTCTTCCTGTAATGCACTATCAATACCCAAAAGTGAAGCAGCTAAAGGAAGTTTATAATCTTCATGAAAGATGTCTGATGGAAGAATAAAATCATTTACTAAAGACCAATAATCAAAATTTGCCCAGCCGTCATGTGTTTCAAACACAACTTTGTCTTCTAAAGGTTTTGTGAATGATTTGTCTGTTAATCCAACCCTCGCGCGAATATTTTGAACAGAAGTATCTACCGCTTTCAGCTGTGCAAGACAATAAGTTTTTTGTGCTGATGAAGTAAACTCTTGTAACTCTTTAAGCCGCCAATAATCTTGTGCTAACAACTTATCAACTGAAACCTGACCAACAGCAGGAGTTTTTCCAACGGCCATGGCTTCTTGAAATTGATCATCCATTCCATATTCTAATAGTGTAACAAAAAATTCATTGTTAAGGGGAGTTACTTGTACACAAAATTCTGGACGCTCATCAAAAACACTATCAAAAGAAGCAATGTATTGTTCAGCAAGTATTACTGCGGCACGGGTCATTGGCTGATATTTAATTGGAACAGTAGAATTTAATCTTTGATTTAATGAATTGTCAACACGATAAAGAAAACTAAATTTTGGAATGTTACACTCGTTTCTTGGTTGCCATTGATCTCCTACAGAAACAATTCGAGCACTACGCTCAAAGTCACTTTCAGACTCCAACTCAAAATGAAAATTTATCTGTCGATCCATACGTTTGAGTTGTGAGTAGGGTTTGAGATATAAATATTATTATACTCAAGAAAATAACTATAAAAAAGGAATTGAGAAGTTTAGAGTAATGTTGCTTCTAGACCTTTGTAGGCAGCTTTGAGAGCTGTAATTTCTGATTCTAAAAGAACATTTTGCTCATAAGGGCCAAACTCAAAGTTTCGTTGAGTCATTATTACTTTGTGTAATGCTGCTGCTACACAAGTTGGAAATTCTACTTGTTCAAAATCCTGATTTTCAAAATGAGTTACTAAAACTTCAAGTTGATGAGTATTTGCTGCATACATTCCTAAAGCAAGTCTTTTTTCACCCATATTAAGATATACTATCTTATGACGAATCTTTGAGCCGTTTGGTTCTTCTGCTAACACTGTTGAAGCAAAAGCTACACGCTCACAAATTTCTGCAACTGGTGAACAGTTTGTTAAAGGGAGCGTATAAACAAGTAGAGAACCAACTTCGGTTTTAGATTTTGTTTTAGATTCTGTTTTATATTTTGTTTTATATTTTGTTTTAGAGTACATAAAATAATCTTCTAAATACGTAGGGATCTTTTCAACTAAAAACCTTCTCTCAGGTGTTTCTCTTTTCTTTCCTTTCTTACTTTTTATTTTTGGTAAAGGTATTGGTTCAACTTCCCAATAAGTGGTTCCATTTTGTTTGGTAAAACTAGCAATCAATGCCTCTTCTTCCTCTCTAGAAAAGGGTTTAGAAGTAATCTTTTTTCTTTTTTTCCTCACAGATTGGTACAAATTAACTAATCATATAAAAAATGTGTGAATCAAGAAAATGAACCCTGCATGATAACGCTCCTGATCATGGTCATCACAAGAGAAGTACAATGCAGGGTATAAACAGAAAATAAGAGATTTCTTTAAAAAATTATAGTTGAATTTCTTTTTTTCTTGGCCCTCTTTTCTTCCTAATATGGTAATGTTCAAAACCAGCTTTTTCATATAATTCTTTCATTGTTATAAAATTCCAAATATGTTTAACTCCAAATTGATTTCCCACATCTATTCCACTTGGATAATGACCACGAGACACCTCTTTTTTGATATAATTCACCATCTTTTGTATAATGAGATTTCTTTTATGGCCTTTGTGTGGGCTTCTCCTACCTTCCCTCATAATTCTAATTGGTGGTAGGATTTTAAGATAATCATAGACTTCATAAATACTCTTAAAATAAGTATTTAGATCAATATTCAAGTCTTTTGAGATAATATTGGAAGTTATTTTCTTTCCCCTAGCAATCCTATTTTTTGCATAATCTAAAATTTCTTTTCTTTTGATTTCTTTTTCATTGGTTTTCATATGTATTGAAGTTTCTCTAATTTTCTTCAAAACATTAATCTGATTTTCATTACAAAATGATTGTAAGTTATTATAACTCAAAATTTCAATTTTTGGATTTTCATTCTTAACATTAATCTTTGAGGAAGTAGTAATTAATATTACTTTGGTCAGATTTTCATTAATCAAAAATCTTTCCAATTGTAGAATATTTCTCTTCTTAATTGCTTCAAATCTGTGGTGAGCTTTGATTTCAATTCCAACAATCAATCCTTCTTTATTTTTAGCAATTATATCAACTCCTCTTTCATGTGTTCCTCTAGATTTAATTAATTTCAAATTGAGTTTTGCAATAATTTCAATAACTAGTTCTTGTAGCTGTTGCGCTTTTAGTGTTTTAAGTAATTGACTACTTTGTTGTTCATAATTTAATCCGGCTTGTTGATATAGATCTTCAATCCCTTTAAAAATCCCTGTCAATCTTAAACCAAATGTTTTTTCAATAAACCTTCGTGTAGGAAAATGACCGTTTTTTACTTCTTTCCGAACATAACTCATCAGTTGTCTTTTAATTTTATTCTGAGACGCGTTTGGTCTTTTACATTTTAAGTTAAGTACATCAATTCCAAGTTTTGGATATAGGTCATTTAGGGTGATTCTATAAGTAGATAGATTAAACTTTTTGTTAAGATCAGAATAAGGAGGATGTGAATTTCCACTCAGCTGCTTTTGAATGTAGCTAATTGCCTGCTTTATCTTAATCTCTTTCATTTCCATTCTTGAATACTTTCACTTTTCTGCTAGACTAAAAAGTGGGGTATAAAAAATAAGAGAGAGGTATATAAACTCTAGGAATGGTTGTCCAGTGTGTCTAGTGGATCAAAGTTTCATAGAACGTAACTTTTTTGTTCGACTCTCAACGGAAGGATGAGTAGAAAATAATTTTAGAAAACTTTTTCCTTTAAATGGATTGGCAATGAATAAATGTGCGGTTGCTTCCGTTGTACCCATTTTCTTCAAAGGATGGTGATGAACATTATTATGAATCTTTTCTAGTGCAGATGCTAACGAAAATGGATCATTAATCATTTTTGCACCGGTTGAGTCTGCTAAAAATTCTCTTGATCGAGAAATTGCAAACTGAATAATCATTGCCATTATTGGAGCAATAATTGCTAAAACAATAAGTTCAATAATATTACCACCATCTCTGCTTCTACCAAACCCACCAAAAATTGCTGCCCAACGTGCCATCATTGCTAAATAAGATATTACTGCCGCAATAGTTGCTGCTATTGATGAAATTAAAATATCTCTATTTTTTATATGGGCTACTTCATGTGCTAACACTCCTTTCAACTCATTTCTGTTAAGAATTTTCATGATACCAGTTGTAACTGCAACAACTGCATTTTTATGATTTCTACCAGTAGCAAAAGCATTAGCTTGTGGAGATTTTACAATGTAAATTTTTGGTATTGGTAATTTTGCGGAATGGGCAATTTCTTCAACCATAGAGTATAAGTCACCATATTGGTTCCTATCAGCTTCTTTTGCTTTGTAAATGGCTAAAGAGATTTTAGCAGACCACCAATAGGAAACAAAATTAAACCCGACTGCAAAGACTAATGCAATGATTAAACCTTGTCTTCCACCAATTAGACCGCCAATTAATAAGAATAATCCTGCGAGTAAACCAAGTAACGCTGCTGTTTTTAGCTGATTTTTCATTATAGGTCTTTTTTGTTTGTTTCCTATAAAAACCTTACGAAACGAAACACTTAAGAATAACTATAATGGAACTACGCCCAATGAAAATAATTAATGAATGGGTTATAGAAAAAAAATCTTCCGTGCACGGTAAAGGTTTATTTGCACGAAAAACTATCCCAAAAGGAACACAAGTTATTGAATACGTTGGTGAAAAAATTACAAAAGTAGAAGCTGAAAAAAGAGGAGGTAAACAGTACGAACAGGGAGAGAAAGGTCATGAAGGACATGTTTATCTGTTCGAGCTAAACAAGAGATACGATATTGATGGTAATGTTTCCTGGAATCCGGCAAGACTGATTAACCATTCATGTAACCCAAATTGTGATACGTGTAATGACAAAGGACACATTTGGATAGAAGCTTTAAAAACAATTAAAGAGGGTGAAGAACTTTCTTACAACTATGGATATGGATGGGATAAAGATTTTGTAGATCATCCTTGTAAATGTGGAAGTAACAATTGTATTGGCTACATTCTTGACAAAAAGTATTGGCGTAAAGTTAAAAAGTTCTTGACAAATAATCGGAAGTAATTTAAACAATAAAATAATTCTTTGCATAGAGGTGATAGTTAGTGGTGTTAGAGCATATCTTTCCAGAAGATTGGTTAGAACATAAAGGAAGGTACGCTTTTTTATTAGGAGTTATTTATTCTGTTATAGGAATTCTTATTGCATCAGTATTATTTCCTGGAGATCCAGCTTTAGTTGCTGTTGCTTTTACCTCGTTATTATTACTTCCAGAACTGTACAAGATATTTTCTATTGAAGAACGGCAAGAAGCAATGGAACAAAAAGTTTCAATTAAAGCATTATGGCGTGATGATATTGATTTGATTAAAGTTTATGTGTTTTTATTTTTAGGTATTCTTTTAGTTTATTCAATTGGAACAATTTTATTACCTTCATTTCAAACTAACATGTTGTTCAGAGAACAACTAGAAATCAGGTTAGGGCAAGGATTTGCTGGTTCTGCAACCGCTGGTATATTTTCCCCCGCTTTGTTTATTGATTTGTTAAATAATAATTTTTTAGTTTTAATGGCTTGTTTTATACTAGCATTATTGACAGGGGATGGTGCTATTTTCTTAATTACATGGAATGCTTCTGTTTGGGGAACAATCTTCGGATTTACCGCTAAAAACGCTGCATTGTTTTCTGGAACAATTCCTGCATTTTTGTTTATGGCGATGATGGTGATAGTTTTCTTTCATCTGATAGTTGAAGGGATATCATATTTCCTTGCAGCCATATCGGGCTCTGTCATTTCAAAAGATGTTTTATTAGAAAGGTTTGCTTCAAGAAGATTCCTTGAAGTTTTTGGGTTTAATATGTACTTATTACTTTTTGCATTATTGTTCTTAGTTGTTGGAGGGCTAATTGAAACAGTGATTTTAACGGTTGCTATTCCAATTCCTGCTTTTGCATTATTTGTTGGAAGCATTTTTGGTTTTCTTTTATTGGTTAGATTCTTATTACCAAAAACTCACAGAACTAAAGCTGCACTTAATCCATTATTTTTATACTTCTTTTCATTCTTAATTTCTTTAGCAATAATGGCAATATTAGGATTTCCTACATTTGGATTTGGTGATATAACATATCAAGAGATTATTAGAATGAGCTTCTTAGCGATGGCTTAGCTACTCTAATTATCATGCGGTTTACAAGTTTTATAGAAATCACACTGCCCTGTAGACCATTTACATAAAGGAGTGATTGTACGCGAATAATCCATTATTGCTTCTGTTGTTGTTGTATGGGCATGAATTAATTCAATTTCTTGTTGGGCTAATTTTAACAATTCTTCATCAACAGAAAGCATCTTTAATTTGTGACGTAAAAAGAAAACACCTACTTTGGAAGGAGCTTTACCATGTTTTTCTTGATACAACAAAGAATAGATTGCTAATTGTAACCTAATACTATTTTTAACATCAAATTTACTGTTTGTTTTGTAATCAATTATATGAACTTCTTCTTCTACATGTTGAATTGCATCAATAAAACCTCTAACTGAATAATTTGTTGAACGATACTCTTGTTCTCTTATTGGAGTTAAAATTTGAAATGCTTCAGGAATAGATACTTTCTTTTTTTCAATCGTTGTTTTAATATCATTAACAAAATGGTTCCCCCAATTCATTAACATTAACATAGTTTCTTCAAAATAAAATCGTTCACGGTCTTTACTTAAGCCAATTTTGTCTAACCTAATTTTTTCTTTCACCCATTGTTGTAAAAAAATTTGTTGTAAAGAACTTTTAAACTTTTGTTCATAATTATCTTCATTAAATTTTGATGAATCAATGTCATAAAATAATTCTAATGCGGAATGAGCAATGTTTCCCCTAACTTGATGGATGTTAGAAAGAGTAGGTAATTTTTCAATATATTGATAATAATATTTTCGTTTACACTGTTTAAATGTGTTAATAGATGATGGTGACTCAACTCTTTTTGCCATATTTATCCCCTCGTTACAATAAAATTACCAAGAAGTTTGTTTATATGTCTTTTGCTTTAAGATAATCTACGCAAAGTTTTATAAAAGCGTTATCTGAGTAATTAATAGATGGCAAAACCTCAACCAGAACAACAAACAATTAGAGTTAGAATCCCACAAAAAAAAGAAATTCTGGGTATTGTTCAACAAAGGTTAGGTGGAAGCAGAATGCGTGTATCTTGTTTAGATGGTAAAGAAAGAATTTGTCGTATCCCTGGAAGATTAAGAAGACGATTGTGGGTAAGAGAAAATAATGTTGTTATTGTTGAACCCTGGGAATTGGGGGGAGACGGAAAAGGAGACATTATCCATAAATATCGTAGTAAAGCAGAAGTTGATTTCTTAAAGCGTAAAGGTTACCTTAAAAACATTGAAGAAGAGTTTTAGTACTACTAAAGCATAGAAATTCTTAAATAACGGGTTTTATCATCGAACCTATGCGAAAATATCCGTTTTCAATTTTATTGGGAGTTCATGCTATACTTTTAGTTATATTATTCTTTGGTTTAATCACAATTATCTCTGTTAGTAGTGGTAAAACTCTTATCTTAGAACTTATTGGATTATTATTTTTATTAGTTATTTCTACATTTGGTTTTATGCGTGCGGGAAAATCTAAAAGAACAACCGTATTGTTTTTTGTATACACATTATACTTACTAAATATTGTTTTGTTATGGTTTTTTACAGAACGATTATATCTGACTTTAGCAATAATTGCAGTTGTTGGTTTTATCGTAGGATATCCAAGAAAGGTAACAATTATCTCAGATAACCATGAAGAAGAACCACACAGCATGGTTTTTGATCCTGTGCAGCCAGAAGTACATTATGAACCTGGAAGATATGTAGCTAGTAAAAGAGGAAAATATTTTCATGAACCAAAAAGTGAATGGGCAGAAAAAATTAAAGAGCAAAATCGTGTTTGGTTCAAAAGTAAAGAAGATGCTTGGGAAGCCGGTTACAAAGCACACACAGATGTAGAATAATTATTTTTTCTTAGCTACTTTCTTTTTGATAATTTTCTTTTTAATTACTTGTTTCTTAGCAGCTTTTTTACGGGTAGTTTCTTTCTTTTTAGAAACAGCTTTTTTCTTAGTGATTTTCTTTTTAGTTACTTTTTTCTTTGCAGCTTTTTTACGAGTAGTTTCTTTCTTTTTAGAAATAGCAACTTTCTTTTTTGTAGTTTTCTTTTTAGTTACTTTCTTTTTAGTTACTTTCTTTTTGGTAGCTTTCTTTTTGGTTACTTTTTTCTTTGCAGCTTTTTTACGAGTAGCAGCTTTTTTCTTTATTGCTGCAGCTTCTGCTCGCTCTCTAATTGCTGTTCTTCTAGCTTTTCTTTGTTCAAGAAGTAATTTTAACTCATCTTGAGTTTCTTTGATCTTTCGTTTTATTCTAGCTATACGTTCTTTATTATCGTCTTGGACCATTAATTCTCCAGTTTCAGGACAATGAAAATCATATTCCATAGCATCATCAAAATTTAACCTAACTCCACCATTTGGAGAAATAAAGAAAACTTCTTTCTCTTCAATCTCTAACTGAGCTTCTAATCTTACAAGTAATTCTCTTTTAACTTTATAATAATTAAACCGAATGTTATCTGGAACAAGTGTCCAATAGTAAATATACCACCCTTTAAGCTTATCTTTTTTTCTAGTAAATTTAATCACATTTTGATTATACAACAAATAAAGTAATCTTCTAACAACCTTAATGTCGAAACCAGTGGTTTCTGCTAAATCAAACTCAGAAATATTTTCTTGACCAATAAGATCGTTGATTAGCGGTAATCCATCTTCTCCAACAATGGAGACTAGAATTTCTTGAATTTTTTTCTTAGTAAGGCGCATTTTGAGTAGAGGTGCATTTACCGGGAGTGATAACGCTTTTAAAACTTTCGTTTTTTGTAATTACTCAGTAAGGTGAAAGAATTCTGAAAGAGAAATTCCTTTCAGTTTAGCCATATTTTGTGACACTGCTAAAGATTTACCTGTATCTTCTAAATCTTCCAGATGAAGAAAATACCAAGGTTGTCGGCTAAATCTAATCCCTATCCATGCTTCAGCTCCAAACTGATGTGAGAATTGTTGAAGTTGTGAAATTTCTTCTTTTGATAAATATTTTTTTTTCGCTGCAGTTACTTTACACTCAATAGCGACCCTCCTAATTGCATTACCTGCAAGAAGATCTGGAGCAGGATAAGGAGAACTACCAGAGCCTGCTGCACGAATGCATGACCATCCTGCTTCATTAAACGCTTTTACTAAAACACGTTCGCCCTGGGTACCTTTGGCTTTGTGATTCATAATTTAAATCTCATAAAATCTTCAGCTACAATAGAATTATCAAAATAAGTTCGAGCTTCTTCAACAATTCTATCAGTTGACTTATATCTTTGACTCAAATGAGTAACCACCAGTTTTTTTACATTATGTTCTGAAGCTAATAATGCTGCTTGTTTTACTGTAAGATGTTTTGCACGTTCAGTTTTTTCTTTAATCTCATCAAGATGAGTACCTTCAGCAATTAATAAATCACAATCTTGTGCAATTTTTGTTGCACCAGTACAAAGTAAAGTATCAACAACATAACCTATCCGTTTGCCTTCAACTGAATAAGTTAAGTCATTGGCAAGGATTTTTTTTCCATCAACAGTAACATTTTTGCCTTTTTGTAATTTGCCAAGAACTGGACCAGTAAGATTTAGTTTCTTAGCTTTTGCAACATTAATTCTTAATCTGTCTTTTTCCTGAAACGCATAGCCAACACAAGGAATAGAATGTTTCATTGGCTGAGCTTCAATAAAAAAATCTTCATTCTCAAAGATTATTCCCTGATTTACCTCAGTAATTGTAAAATTAGCAATATCATGACCTGAAAATGATTTTAGAAGATGTTCCATATATTTTTTTGTACCTTTTGGACCATAAATTTGTAAATGTTGGTCAGGAGATTCTGCACCCATAGTACTCAATAACCCTGGAATACCAAAAACGTGATCGCCATGCCAATGAGTTATCAACAAATGAGTTGTTTTCCCTGGTTTAATCCCAGCTATTTTCATTTGTCTCTGAGTGTTTTCTCCACAATCAAACAAAATATGCATTCCTTTAAATTTCAATAAAGTTGCTGAGTGGTTCCTATTTTTAGTTGGTGCCATACAAGCGGTTCCAAGAAATTGAATATCTATCATAACTTTAACTCCTTTAAGGTTTCTACTTTTGGTGCGAAGTCTCTAGTGTTTCTTCTATCAACAAGGATACTTTTCATTCCTACTCTTTCAGCAGCTACCATATCACTATGAACACTATCTCCGATCACAATACAATCTTGAACTGCAACTTGAAGATCGTCAACAACATGTTTTAAAAAAGGTTTATCCGTCTTGATCATATGAATATCATGAGAAAAAAAAGATTTTGTAAAATATTTTTCTAAATCATATTTTTCTAGTACATTTTTTACTGAAAATGCATCAGTATTTGCAACTAAAACAAGTTGATATTTGGTGCTTAATTCTTCTAATACTTCTTTAGTCTCAGGAAATATCTTTGCAAGCATCCAATTCTTGTTCCACATCCCAATTAGTTCTTCTATAATTCTATTATTTGGTTGAATTTGAAATTCTTTACAGACATTCTTGAAAGCTTCCTCTAATGAAAATTTTTCTGTCATCATTGCTCTTTCCATTCTGACAACATACTCTGAAAATGGAACTTTTATGTATAGAAGTCTTTTGACTTGTTTAATCGGACTTCGCACTCCCTGATCAACAAGTGTGCCCCAAAAATCAAAAATTAGTACTTTTGTCATATAGTTTCCCCCTGTTCCTATAACTATGGCGTGGTTTTTATATTTTACTCTATTAATAGTTAATTATTTATAGTTCTCATTGTTTCTTGAAAATCATGAAACCTGCAGAAAAATTAGCATTAATCAAAGAAGTTGGGGAAGAAGTTATTGGGGAAGAAGAACTTCTTGACTTGTTAAAAAATAAAAAAAAGATTATTGCATATGATGGGTTTGAACCTTCTGGAAGAATTCATATTGCCCAAGGTCTAGTTAGAGCAATTAATGTTAACAAAATGGCCAAAGCAGGTGTACACTTTAAAATGTGGGTGGCAGACTGGCACGCCTGGGCAAATAACAAACTTGGTGGAGATTTAGACAAAATAAAAATTGTTGGAAAGTATTTTATTGAAGTTTGGAAAGCCTCAGGAATGGACTTAAAGAACGTTGAGTTTGTTTGGGCATCTGAAGCAATGGGAGATAAAGATTATTGGAAAACCGTGATGGGCGTTGCAAGACAAAGCACATTAAAACGTATATTAAGAACCACACAAATTATGGGAAGATCCGATAAAGACACACTATACGCATCACAAATATTTTACCCTTGTATGCAAACTGCAGACATTTTCTATTTGAAAGCAGACATTTGTCAATTAGGTATGGATCAACGTAAAGTAAATGTTCTAGCTCGTGAGTTAGGGCCAAAACTAGGATTCTGGAAACCTATTGCAGTACACCATCATATGTTGATGGGGCTAGGAGAACCACCAAAAGGAGATGCAACAGTTGAAAGGGCAATTGCTATGAAGATGTCGAAATCTAACCCAAATTCTGCTATCTTTATGACCGATTCTAATGAAGATGTTGTTAGAAAATTAAGAAAAGCATATTGTCCAGAAAAACAAGCTAATGACAATCCAATCTTGGAATATTGTAAATATATTGTTTTTGAGAAAGTTGATACATTTGTAATTGAACGTCCAGAAAAGTTTGGAGGAGATGTCACATTTAATTCTTATTCAGATTTAGAGAACTCTTTTGTTAAAGGAGAGGTACATCCTGCAGATTTGAAAACAGCAACTGCAAAATATATCAATGAACTGTTAGAACCGGTTAGAGAATATTTTAAGAAAAATTCTAAAGCTAGAAAATTAAAAGAACAAGTGGAATCATTTAAAGTTACTCGGTGATCATTTCCCAGCAACAACTATTGTTGTTGGATTTTTAAAATATTTCTTTGCAATTCTCTTTACATCTGCTGGAGTAACTTTCTTCACTTTTTTAACATAATTATTCAATAAATTTGCTTCTTTAATTTGTTCCCAGAATAATAATTGGTCTGCACGTTTTTGCCCATCTTCTAACTCAAGAAGATAATTACCTTCCAAAAATGTTTGAGATTCTTTCACATCTTGCAGCGTGACTTCCTGTAACTTTGTTAACTCTTTATTCATCAGTTTTCTTACTAACGATAAATTATTTTTGGCAATAGTTGCATACACCGCAAAATAACCAAACGTCCTTTCAGCAACGTGTTGTGTTCCAACATCGTAAGCAAGAGCACGTTTTCCTCTTATCTCAGTAAACATTCTGCCACTCTGGCCTCTTCCAAGAATGCCATGGATAACTTCTAACACATATGCGTCAGAATGGTTTTGAGGAACAGATAAATATCCCTGAATCAAATAAGTGTTTACAGTCTTTCTTTTTTCTGTTTTTAGTACAGCTTTTCGTTTTACTGGTTCTTTCCATTTTGGTTGTTGGATTGATTTCCCTGGAGAAAAAGTAAAATATTTCTGGGCTAATGATTTCCAATTTGGTATATCGCCCACAATACATAACACCATATTTTTAGGAATATACCAATTATTAAAATAAGCTAAAATTTCTTCTCTTGACAAATTTTTAACAACTTTCTTATCACCATAAGTCGGATAACCTGCAGGATGAGATTTAAACATTGTTTTTTGAAATAATAACCACTGATAATAACTAGGTTCATCATTTACTAAATCTGTCTCTTTTAGCACAATAGTTTTTTCTTTTGCAATATGTTCTGGTTTAAACAGAGAATTTTGAAAAATGTCTTGAAGAATGTCCATTGCTTTTGGTGTATGTTTTTTTAATACCTTAACATAATAGCTAGTTCGTTCATTGGTAGTGTAAGCATTAAAATCTCCACCTAACTTTTCAATTTCATTTGATATAATTTGATTGTCTGGTCGTTTTTTAGTGCCTTCAAACAGAAGATGTTCTAGCAAATGGGAAATGCCTCTCTCTTTTGGAGATTCGTGGTTACTTCCAACTTTTACCATTAGTTGAATTATAGCCGCATTACCTTGCTGCCGCTCATAAATTACTGTTAAGCCATTAGGAAGTATGATTTTTTGCATAGAATAAGCTTATTTTTAAGGTTTATAAGCATTCTGGGAGAAGGAAGCTTTATTAGGTAAAATTTATTTCTTTATTATAATGAAACTTATTGAATTTAGAAGCATACTCAGAAAAAAGAAAATTGACTTAGTATGGTTATCTTCTCCTGATCCAAATATTACTTACTTTACTCAGCAGGCTTTTGATCCTGCAATATTGTTGGTTACTCAAAGAAGTGCTGTTGTTTATGTTTCTGCATTAGATAAAGCAAAACCGATCAAAGGTGTAACTATTCGTCATTTTAAACTAGGATGGCAAAAGAAAATTAGTCACAATAGGGCTATTAGTTTAGGAGTAAACAAAGATAAACTAACTGTTGCAACATATGAAGGTTTGAAAAAATTATTTCCTAAAGCAAGATTTGTTGATATAAGTAAAGATGTTACGGTATTAAGGACTACTAAAACTTCGGCTGAAATTAATAAAATTGCAAAAGCTTGCACAATTACAGATAATGCTTTTTCATCTTTCGTTAAGAAATTTAATAGACGAAAGTTTAAAACGGAACAAGATGTAGCATTGTTCTTAGAAGATTCTATTAAAAGCCAAGGAGGCGGTGTTGGTTTTCCCACAATAGTAGCTATGGGCAAGAATGCCGCAGTGCCACATCATAAAGTTAGCTTAACTCCATTAAAAAGAGGATTTTTGTTAATGGATTTTGGAGCTTCATACAAAAATTATAACGCAGACATGACTAGAATGGTATTTTTAGGAAAACCTACTAAAGCAGAGAGAGAAATGTATGGGTTGTTATTAAAAGCTCAGGAAAGCGCTATTGAAACTGCTAGCAAAGGAGTCACTTATGGAGAATTAGATTCTGTATCTAGGAAAATTCTTGGAAAGTATGATAAACAGTTTACTCACGCTTTAGGACATGGTATTGGAATTGATGTTCATGAATCTCCAAGAGTTGGTGGGGGAAGTAAAGAAAAAATTGAAAGAGGTCATGTTTTTACCATTGAACCAGGAGTATATTTCCCTGGAAAATATGGGTTAAGAATTGAAGATACTCTTGTTTTTGATGGGAAAACTAAAATATTGACTAAAAGTAGTAAAAAATTGATCAGTTTGTGAGGTAAAATCTATAATTTTTCTTCTAGTAGTCTCTTGTGAATATCTTTTCTTGACCGCATTTCAACAGCTTCTTGTAGAACTTCTAAGAAACGAATGAAGTAAGCTTTGAAAGAAGGATAACTATACCTCTTTAAAATTGAATATCCTGCATTAATATTACGATGAAATGAACTATTAGATTCTAGTCTTGTACAAGTGATTCCAAAACGACCATTGCGAACATTAAGTGATATTGTGGCCCCATGTTTACCAAAACTAGCTGAAAAACCTTGCTCATTGACAGATCCCACCGTTACACCATAATTTATTGCTAATGCTTTTATAGCTGCTCGTGTTTGAGGATTACTAAAGTCTTCTAAACCAAGATCTTCTCTCTTGATTTCTTTATCAAAATTAGAATCTACAATAATCTTCTTTGCTCTTTTAATGTCAATTAGAAGCGCTGCTAACCATTTTTCAGCATCAGTAATTAATTCTTCTACTTGTTGTAACACTTGCTGAGCTTGCTCAAATTCATGATCTTTTATTTCATCATGTAAATGTGTTAATAACTCTTTTATTTTCCCTTCATATCTGGAAGAATCAGCAATCAATTGAGCAGCCTCTTCATGCAGTCTCTGCAGCAAGTGCTGCATCGTACGAACACTTATTTTCCCATCAATTTTAGCTTCGTGATCTAATAACTTCTCAATAAACTGTTCAACATGCTGCTCTTGACTCTGTAAACGTGTTTCAGCCCGGCTAATATATCTGAAATCGCCTAATGCTTCTTTAATATCCCGTACTGCTTCATTTTCTTTTCCTACAGCTAGTGCAGCTTTTAATTTGTTTAAATCGTCAAATAACTCTTTAAAATAATAATGCTCGGTTGCAGCCCATTTAACAGCACTATTAACGTGTTTTTCTACATCTTCTTTTTTCATAGAAAGATATAAACTCTCAAAGACTTATAAATATTGCTTATAAGTAGAATAAATCGTCAAAAAAGCTGATTTGTCTATAGTGTAACCATAAACCTTTTAAAAGGATTTAATTTTGGGGAATTTAGGCAGAAACTTTATAAACACACTACGGGGCCGTAGTGTAGCCTGGCCTAGCATTGAGCGTTTGGGACGCTTGGACCCCGGTTCAAATCCGGGCGGCCCCATTGATTTTACAATTACGAGGAAAAAAATATGCCAACAAAACGATTTGGAGCAAGATACGGAAGAAAGCCTAAAAAGAAATTTGGACAGATTGAAAAACAGCAACGGGCAAAACATAAAAGTCCTTTCTGTAACAAAATGAGTGTGAAACGAGTGGCAGCAGGTATTTGGATCTGTAAAAAAACCGGTGTTAAATTTGCTGGAAAAGCGTACACACCGAAGTGAGGATAAGAAATATGTATTACATTTGTTTTGACTGTGGAAAGAAAGTTGATGAAGAATATACACGAACTAGAGTACGGTGCCCGTATTGTGGTGGAAAAATTCTCTTTAAAGACCGAAGAACGGTAAACAAAGTTAAAGCACGATGAGTGACCATATTCGTCAATTACAACTTGCACAGCATAATTTGCAACATATACAAGAAAGACGTCAATTTTTACAAACAGAAATTGTTGAATTAAATTCTGCACTTAATGAATTAGAAACAACCGATAAAGCATATAGGATTGTTGGAAAATTAATGATTGCAACGCCAACAGATAAAGCAAAAAAAAATGTTTCTGAACAAAAAGAAAAATCTGAATTGCGTTTGAAAAATTTTAAAATACAAGAACAAAAATTGCAAGAGCAAATTGAAGAATTACAAAAACAGGCAGTAGCTGTTGCACAAGAAAAAAATGAGCAATAGACAAGAAGTGATTACTTTTCTTGAAGAGATGAAAGAAGAATCTGGTATTAATAAACGATTTAAAGAAAGTGCAAATGAAGTAATATCATTATTACAAAATAATTCATTACTAGCAGTTGAAAAAGCAGTTTCCATTCTTGAAGATGTTGGTTCTTCAGATATATCTTCTTATCACAGAACACAAGTGTGGGAAGTTGTAAGTATGCTTGAAAGTAATTCTAATTAACGTTTTATCCATAACTTATTTCTTAAGAAAAGAGAATTTGGCACATACAATGTGTCTTTCTGTTCAGTTTTAATCTCTGTTTCTAAGTAACCAACTCTTTCAACAGTTCCTGAAATTTCTCTTATTTTTACTACTTTGCCTACTTTAACATGTTTCTTTCTTTTTAAAATAAAGTATGCCAATAAATTTGGAATAAGATCTCTAACTCCAACTAAAAATGTTAAAATGGCTAACAGTAAAGTTGCCCCTATAACTACCCACAAAACTATAGAAGTTACACCAAGATGGTTCAAAAACAAAATGATTGTGATTAAGTAAATTATTACAGAAATTAATGAACTTACTCCTCTCTCAAGATTAAAATTAATATTTAGTTTCTTTGACCATTTATTAAGTTCAATCTCTTTAAATATTCTTAAAAGAAATTTTTTTGCAAGAACACCAATTGCAAAACCGATAAAAAGGATAACAATACCTACCGCAATGTTGGCAGTGAGATTTTGTGCAGTCTCAACCCCTTGCGCTAAAGTAGTATTAACCATACCTTTTTTTATGAGAAACGGTTTATAAACATTGCGAAAAGGGTTGTTTTGTTGTTCTACAGGAAAAGATTAAAGAAGGGTAAGAACGAGAAAGCATTATGGTTGATTATTCAGCAAAAATTAAAGAATTACAGGACGAGATAAAGAAAACCAAATATAACAAAGCAACGCAAGCACATATTGGAATTGTTAAAGCAAAAATTGCTAAGCTAAAAGGTCAACAAGAAAATCGTTCTGCAAAAAAAACTGGAAGATCTGACCATGGTTATTCTGTAAGAAAATCCGGGGATGGAACTGCACTATTGTTAGGATTTCCTTCTGCAGGTAAGTCAACATTATTAAACAAATTAACTTCTGCTAAATCTGAAGTTGGAGCTTATGCATTCACTACACTCTCTGTTGTTCCAGGAGTTATGAATTATAAACAAGCAAAAATTCAAATTCTTGACGTACCTGGAATAGTTTCAGGTGCAGCTTCTGGAAAAGGAAGAGGAAGAGAAGTACTAGCAGTTATTCAAAATGCAGATTTGGTTTTAATTGTTGTTGATGCAACGGCACCACAACATTATCCTGCCATTATTAGAGAAGTTTGGGAGTCAAGAATTAGATTAAATAAAAAGAAACCAGAAGTGTACATTAAGAAAAAATCCAAAGGCGGGATTCAAATTGGTAAAACCGTTAAATTAAATGTTGATGATGATACACTTAAAAAAATTATGCGGGAATTTAAACTGGTTAACGCAGAAGTTTTGATAAGAAGTAAAATTGATATTGATGATTTCATTGATTGTATTGAAACTGGAAGAAAATATTTGCCTGCACTAACATGTGTTACCAAAGCAGATTTAGTTAGTAAAAGAGAACTTAAAAAAGTAATGAAACTAGTTAATGGAGACATAGCCGTTTCTGCCGAATTAGATAAGGGTATTTCTAAATTAAGAGAAATTATTTTTCAAAAGTTAGATTTTATGCGAGTTTACATGAAAGAACCACGTAAAGAGGCTGATATGATTGAACCAATGATTATTCAAAAAGGTTCTACGGTAGGTGATGTTTGTAGAAAAACTCACAAAGATTTTGTTAAACGGTTTAAATTTTCTCGCGTATGGGGGGAAAGTGCAAAATTTCCTGGACAAAGATTAATGATGAAACATGTTTTAAAAGAGGGTGATATTTTAGAGTTACATATTAGGTAAGTTGAATCTTTTTTCTAATTCTTTTCTAATCGCAGCGTCTAAAGAGTTTACTTGTTTTGTAGATAATCCACCTATAGCATAAAAACCATCTTCAACATCGCCATGAGTAACCATTCTTGTTCTGCTGTAAGAAAACGAATCACCACTTTCTTCAATATCTAAAAGAACATTAGCAATAACCTCTATAGACCCCCCATCTAGAATTGCCTCTCCTGTTTTTTCATCATAAACTCTAAGCCATGAAGATGATAAATAATACTTTTTAGGTTCATTTACACCAATAACATTTCTTGCATCTTGTTTTGTTAATTCTATGTTATCTTTTCTGGCGGTTTCTGGTGAATAATAACATTCTTCAACTTGAACCAAAATACTACTTCCAGGGGTTTCAAATGTTCTTGGATACTCGGGTTCTTCAAAAAGATCATAATTTGTTAACAGCCTAGTTAACTTTGCAGAAGGTGTTTCATGACTCATGATTGATTTTGAGATGAAATATTATTTAACTTTTATGCCATTAGGGAAGATATTTTAAAAGATAGATCGAAAAAGATAATTATGTGCGGTATTATTGGAGTAATTGGACATCTTGAGGCAGAGAAACAAGTAGCTCAGGCATTAAAGTTATTACATGAAAGAGGGAAAGATGGACAGAGTTTTACTGAAATTTCTAAGAATAGTTACTTTGGTCACACATTACATTCAATTGTAGGGCATGTTCAACAGCCTTTACAAGGAAAAGGAACATTAGTGGCTAATTGTGAAATTTATAACTGGAAAGAATTGAGTGAAAAGTATTTATTGCCTGCAAAAAATGATGCAGAATTGTTATTAGGATTTTTAGATAAGTTTGGTTTAGAAAAAATTGAAGAGTTAGATGGCGTTTTTGCTTTTGCTTATTACAATGAAGGAAAAGTGTTTATTGTTAGAGATATTTTAGGAATAAAACCATTGTGGTTCTCTATAACTACTGAACATTTTTCTTTTGCTTCTGAAATGAAAGTTTTAGATTCATTAAATTATCTACATGTACAAGAGTTGAACCCCAGAAAAATGATCGTTTATGACATTGAAACCAAAACTATTACAGAAAAACAAAGAGAATTCTTTCATTACTTGCCTGAATTAGATATTGGCAAAGAAGATATACTTAATAAAACACAGAAGTTGTTACATAAAGCTATTGAAAAAAGAATTCCTGGAAAGAAATTAGGTTTATTATTTTCTGGAGGTATTGACTCCACATACATTGCAAATTACTTGAAAAATGAGAAATATGAATTTACTTGTTACACAGTTGCTTTAGAAACAGATGGTGTTGTACCAAAAGATTTAGTTTCTGCTAGGGAAGTTGCCGCGGAATTGGATTTGGATCTTAAAGTGATTACAATTAAACAAGAAGACATCCCTTCATACTTAGAAAAGATTGTTCCATTAATTGAAGATTCAAATGTTGTTAAAGTAGGGGTAGCTTTAACATTTTATTTAGCATGTGAAGAAGCCAAAAAAGATGGATGTAAAGTATTATTTTCTGGTTTAGGAAGTGAAGAAATTTTTGCTGGATATGATCGTCATAAAAAGTCTAGTAACATTAATCAGGAATGTGTTTCAGGGTTATTAAAAATGTATGAAAGAGATTTGTACAGAGATGACGTTTTAACCATGGCGAACAATTTAGAATTACGTTTGCCATTTTTAGATAAAGAACTGGTGAGTTATGCTCTTAAAATTCCCGAACAGTACAAAATAGTAGATGAAAAAACAAAGATGGTTCTTCGTGAAATTGCTTTATCTGAAGGGATTCCTGAAGTATTTGCACTAAGGAAGAAAGTAGCGGCACAATATGGATCCAGGATTGATAATGCACTAGGAAAATTATCAAAGAAAAATGGTTTAACTAAATCTGCATATTTGCGACAATTTTATCCACAACATAATTTAAAATTAGGAGTGTTATTTTCCTCAGGGAAAGATTCTACTTATGCTGCATACATCATGCAACAACAGAATTATTCTTTATCATGTTTAATTACATTAAAATCTGCTAATAAAGATTCTTACATGTTTCATACTCCTGCTATTGAGTTGGCTTCTTATCAAGCAGAAGCTATGGGACTACCTATAATTTTTCAAGATACTGAAGGTAAAAAAGAAAAAGAATTAGATGATTTGATTATTGCTTTAAAGAAAGCTAAGGAAGAATTTCAGATTGAAGGGGTGGTTACAGGAGCTATCTTTTCCACATATCAAAGAAATAGAATTGAAAAAATTTGTGATGATTTAGGATTGAAGATATTTTCTCCATTATGGCATAAACCACAAGAAAAAGAAATGGAAGAGTTATTACAATTAGGTTTTAAATTCATATTTACTGCAATTGCCGGTGATGGATTAAACAAAAGTTTTTTAGGGAAAGAGATCGATAATGATGATCTTGTTAAATTGAAAAAAATTAATGCTAAAAATGGATTACATGTCGGAGGAGAAGGTGGCGAGATGGAAAGTTTTGTTACAGATTGTCCTTTGTTCAAGAAAAAATTAGTTATTGAAGATTTTGAAAAAGTAATGGAAAATTCTTTTACGGGTAGATTAAAAATTAAGAAGATTTCTTTGGTTGAGAAGTGACTTTTGTGTAAATTATTATATAGGGCAAAGTAACAATAAAAGTAAATAGTGCTATAGCAACGATATAATAATTAGTTACACTGCTTTCAAATAATAATGCTGAAGGGATTATAAGTAAAGAAAGAATTCCGGACAATTTAGTTAAAAAGTTTGAATGAAAAGTTTCTTTTTTCTTCTGGAACAAATAAATGAAAATCATTCTAGGAATATTTGCTATAAATAAAATAGTTATGAATAAAAAACTTAGCTTTCCTACCATTAACAAAGTTATAAATGCAGCTACTGCAAAGATAGTATCAGCAAAAATGTCGTATTTCTCTCCAAATTTGGTTGCTTGGTTAAGTTTTCTTGCTACTGTGCCGTCAGCGTCACTAAGTACTCCCAAAATGAACACTATAATGGCTATGGAATATTTTTCTTGCAGAATTAAAATTACTAAAGGGATCGTTAACAGTAAACGAAGTGTAGTTAACGCATTCGGAATATTCGTTTTCTTTTCTTTTTTATTATACATACTTGTGTGGTAATTTTATTTGAAAGATATACTAATGAAGCTAATAAGATTATAACTCCCACTATACCAAATTCTAGTCCTTTAAATGGTAAAGTTGTTAGAAAGCCACCAATTCCTATTACTCCAAATAATCCTAAAGCACAAGATGGGCAAGCTGGTGCAATTAGGCCAACTAATATCCCTGTACCACCTGCACTAAATCCCCCTTTAAGTTGTCTTTTAACTAAGAAAATGCTCATGGACAATACCATACTTCCAAAAAAGGCTACTATTGATAAAAATATTAGGGAGACAGGATCCATTGCACTAAATAATCCCACGGTTAATTTTAACCAAAGTGTTATTGAAAAAACAGAAAATAGTAGTTTGTAATTAATTAGTAACGCATGGATCATGAAAATAAAGATCATAAAAAAAATAGATACTAACCAGTAGCCATAAGCTTTGTACACCTCTTTTATTGCTTGCCCAGAATTGGTAAGCCATTGTTTGATTTTCATAATTAAATTTTAAAAAATAAAAAATAAAAAATTTAGCTGCTTAACTCAGCCTCAATTACTTGTTGGAACACTGAAAACGGTTGTGCACCACTGATTAGTTTACCGTTAACTAAGAAACCAGGTGTTCCCTGTACTCCTGCTTGCTGACCATCAACAAAGTCTTTCTTAACTTCTGAAGCCATTGCACCAGAATCTAAACAACTGTTAAAGTCTGCTGTGTTTAAACCGATCTCTTGTGCATAAGCTTTGTAGCTTACAACTCCACCTTGTACTCCACGTTCAAACAATAAGTCGTGCATTTCGTAGTATTTTCCTTGTTCTCCTGAACATTCAGCTGCTTCTGCTGCTTTCTGAGCGTTTTGATGAAAACTTAGTGGAAAATCACGATATACCAGCTTAACTTTTCCAGTGTCAATGTACTGTGTTTCAATTTGTGATAAAGTATCAGAATAAAATCTTGCACAGAACGGACATTCAAAGTCACTGAACTCAACTATAGTTACTGTTGCATCAGGATCGCCTTTTACTGCATCATCATCAATTAATTTTTCCATATCAACAACTGGTGTTGGGGCAGGAGTCGGTGCTGATGGTGCAGCTGCGGTTGGTTGTGGGTCTGCCACAACTTGTGCTGTTGGTGCATCGGTGCCAAAAACGCCTTTAAATGCGAATACAGCAAGAATTACAATCAGTACAACGGTAGTTACTTTCCAAAATGTATCTCCACTATTTACACTACTTTCTTTTTTTGTAGGTTTTGGTGTAGAAACGTGTCCACTATGTGTTTGTGGATGAGATGGTTTGTGTGTCTCAACATGTTTATGTTGTTCAACAGGTTTATGTTCTTCCATCGTTAAAAACCTCCTCGTTTTTATTTCTGAGAAACCTATAAGTTATATATGTATTTGGGTGATGTCAAATAGAGGAGTAATCTCTTAAACTAGAAATATTTTTAGAATTAACGTTCAGGGAGCTATTTTAGCTGAACTTTCATAGTTTTACCTAACTTTTCACGAACAATAAGATTCTTTTTTTCTAAATTAGTCAAAGTTTGGCTTAGTTTTGCTTTTGACATTTGAACTTTTAAACGAAGTGTATTTTGGGTAATACTGTCTTCTTCTCTAAGTAATTGCATAACTTCTTTTTCAAATTTATCCATGCCCATTAATAGAATGTTGAACTTTTCTTGATTAAGTTTTTTTGAAGTATCTCTTTCTAATCTTCTTACAATTGCTTCCTCTCCCTTGCTAAAGAAAAACAAATAGAAGCTAAGGGCAAATAAAAAACCAAACACTCCAAAAGCAAAATGAACTATAGACAATGATGTTTCAATCTGTTGGCATCCCTGTTGCTCAAAACAACCAATAGCTTCAGCTTCGTTTTGTAAAGAATTAATAAGTAGAATAAAGACAATTAATAGAGAAATACTAATAGCAAATAATAGTATTCCTACTTTTTTATTTTTCATAAACGTTTTAGAGAAAGGAGCTTTAAAAAAGTTTCTTTACATATTCTCAATTATCCTTTGACCAAACTCAGAACATTTAATCTCTGTTGCGTTTTCCATTTGTCTGGCTAAGTCATAAGTAACAGTTTTTTGTTGGATTGTTTTTGTTACTGCTGCCACTATCATATCTGCAGCTTCTTGCCAACCAAGTGTTTCTAAAAGCATGACTCCTGAAAGAATAACTGAACCAGGATTTACTTTATCTAATCCCGCATATTTAGGGGCTGTTCCATGAGTTGCTTCAAAAACTGCAATGCCTGTTTCATAATTAATATTTGCACCTGGTGCTATCCCTAAACCGCCTACTTGTGCAGCACATGCATCTGAAAGATAATCGCCATTAAGATTGGTAGTAGCAATAACATCATATTCATCTGGGCGTAGAAGAAGTTGTTGAAACATTGCATCAGCAATTCTATCCTTAATGATAATTTTATCATGAGAATTTCCTGCACCTTCTTTAGCTAATTGTTCAATAAATTGTTGTTCTGCTACTTGGTAACCCCAATTTTTGAAAGCGCCTTCAGTAAATTTCATAATGTTACCTTTATGGACCAAAGTTACAGATTTTCTCGATTTGTTTATAGCATAATTTATTGCCGCCTTAACTAGACGTTGAGAACCGGTTTTACTAATTGGTTTAATTCCAATACCTGAATCTGGTCGCATTTTAACTCCCATTTCACTAATTAAAAAATTTCTTACTTTTTGAACACCAACACTTCCCTTCTCCCATTCAATACCAGCATAAACATCTTCAGTATTTTCTCTGAAAATTATTACATCTAATTTTTCAGGGTGTTTCATAGGGTTTGGTACGCCTGGAAAATATTTTACTGGTCTTACACAAGCGTATAAATCTAATTTTTGCCTAATAGCAACATTTAAACTTCTAAATCCTTTTCCTACAGGAGTAGTTAATGGTCCTTTCAATGTTATTCTGAGATCTTTCATTAAATTTAATGCTTCTTCTCCAAGAAGTTCTTTACCTTGTTGTAATGCTTTTTCTCCAACAAAAACTTCTTGCCAATTGATACTTTTTTGGTTAGAATAGGCTTTTTCTACAGCGGCATTTAATACATTAATAGCAACAGGAGTAACGTCTTGACCAATACCATCACCGACAATATAACCAATAATTGGATTATTGGGAATTTGCCATTGATTATTTAAAAAAGTTATTTTTTGCATGTTTTTGTTTCATTACAAACGTTTATAACTTTTTATATTGTGTGGTTAATAAGAAAAAATCATTCAACTTTAATACCATTAAGTGGTTTGTAATCATCAGGTAAATTTAGAAGTTTTTTAATTCTAGCAAACTCTTCTTGTGAAAGAATGTAATCTTTCTTTTTGAAATTCTTCTGTGAATTAATGTATTGTTTAAACAAAGATTGTGCTTTGAAAAATCCGTCTAAACCTAAACTGTGATAAATTTGTTTCAAGTTTTTTAAAGGTTGTTTTAGAAATTCTTCATAAGATATTTCAATTAAATTGCCATTTGGAATTTGTTTTTTATCAAATTTGTAATCTTTTAACAATCGGTGGTAGATATTAACAATAAATGATTCTAACTCATTTTCATTAATGTTTTGAAATTGTAACGCCGGAATTGTACTTTTAAAAAAACGTTTTGTTGAAAGAAATGTTGTAATTGGGTCTCTTTTAATGTAAATAAATTTTGCATTAGGAAACATTTCTAAAATTATTGGAATTCTTCCTGTATTTGGTGGGTTTTTTGAAATAAACCTAGGACGTTTTAAATCGTAAATTGCTTTTTTTACTAAACGAAGATACTGTTCTTTCCATTCTTCTTTTATTTTTTTATCTACTTTAAATTTGATAAACTTATTATAATATTCTTTTACTTGATGAGGAAAAAGCCAGAAATAGTAATAACAGTAATGGCACATATTCCCTAAACCAAATTCTTCCTCTTGAGGATATTTTACATTAAGTTCAACATTATCTGCAGCTCGTTTCTTTGGCATCAATGCACGCATTACTGGTCGAAATACCCATTTACTTCCAAGTAATTCTGGAAAAACACTTTGATAAGTAGATACATAGGCCATTTGTGGATCTTGACTTAATAAATTGTGTAAATAAGTTGTTCCACTTCGCCAATGGCCAAGAATGAATAAAGGATCTTTCTCAATCTTTTGTTGCTTTAGAAAGAAATCGTATCGAGCATGTTCATACCAACGAAAAGGAGTGATTAATGCACTAGCAATATATGTTCGATAAAGTTTTAGATGGTAGCCCTGATCAATTTTATGACCTTTAACAGCTAGACGAATATTGTTTACTGATCCTGCTAGTAAAGGTGAACATAACGGACGGAACTCTTTCCCATTTGCTTTCCATCCTTTCTTTCGGCCAAATAATGACATTTTAAAAGAAATATTGTTGAGTGCCTATAAAAATATTTGTATGTATTAAAGACCTAAAATTTTATTTCCTATCTCTTGTAATTGTTGATAATCTTCATCTCCAATTACTGGCTTAGCTCGTTCTGCACAAGGCCTAAGTGAACGTTCAATGTAATCATGAGAAAAATCATTACCTGCATTTGTTAATATTCCACCTTGCCTTAACATCCTAACTGCTTCATGTAATTCTACTGAATCATCATATGTAGGATGAAAAGGAAAGTGTTCGGATAAAAGTGCATTTGGTTCTTCACCAACAACATATGGTCGTAATCCCTCTTGAAGTTTTTTATCCAAATATCTAATGTCTGTTCCAGGTTCAATGGAAGATAACAATATTGTGACCAAATCACTTCCAGTTAAATAATCTCTTTCTCCCATTAATTAATAGAAAGTATTACTTTTTATATTAATTTCTTTCCTGTAAAAAGTATTTCAAATAATTTTTTACACTGACACCTGCTGCTTTTATACCTCGTTGTCTTAGTAAGAATGCAACTTCTTCACTTTGTACACCAAAGTCACAGATTAATAGATAAGAATTGTTTTTACTAAATTTATTTAAATTGTTTAGAATGAAAGGGTATGGTTCTTGTTCGTCTGTTTTTAGTGGAGAATGATCTTGTAAATGTTTTGGACGCATATCAACAGTAGTAAACTTGGTTAATTTTTCTTTTGGTGGTTCTTCTACAACAGGAATTATTCCTTTAAATTCTTGTTTAGTTTTTTTACAAATAGATAGATTTTGTTCAAATGAAGGTAGTGTTTGTAACAAGTCTAATTTTGGCATGGTGATTACTTTTCCTTCAGCCAACCCACAAACTTCTTTTACTTTTTCTGACTTAGCAAACGTACCTATTTTTCTTGCCATGACCGTAATTTCGGTTTTATCAAATGTTAATAAAGGACGTAAGATTAATTTATTTGTACTTTGTTGAATCATTGCTAGACTTTTGAGTGTCTGGGTTGATTTCTGTGCTAATGCTTCTCCCGTTGCTATAGCAACATGTTCCTCCGTAATTTGTGTTGCTAATTGATAAAAGAAAACTTTTAGTGCTAATTGTCTGGCATTGTCTGGAACTTCTTGTGTAATCTTTTTTACTATTTCTTTACCATTAACATGATAAAATTTTGGAGAATAACCATACGCATAATTATTTATCAAAAAATTGTAAACTTGTGCTACATCTGCAAAAGATTTTTCTCCAACAAGATTAACAAATAAAAAGTCAACTTGGCATCCTCTCTTTAATAATTGTAATGCTGCAACTGGGCTGTCAATACCTCCCGAAAAAAGGAGTAAAACTTTTCCCCCACTACCCGGAGACATGCCGCCTAACCCTTGAATTTTTTCTGTATACAAAAAGCAATCATTATTCCTGATTTCAAGGTTAATTGCGATTTCTGGATTGGTTAAATTTACTCCATTACTATTTTCATATATTGCTGAGCCACCTTCTATTTGAATTTCTCGAGAAGTGAAGTTATGAGCACCTATTCTTCTTGCACGAATTGCAAATGTTTTGTTATTAACCTTTTCCTGATAATTATCTGTAATTGCTTTAAAAATTTCTTCTTTTTCTTTGAATTGCAAATGATGTGAAGGAGAAATACTTTGTATCCCTGGAACTTTTTGTAAGATGATTATTGCTGCTTCTACTTCTTTAGTAAATAATACAAATCTTCCCCCAAAATTCTTTAAGTCAAATTTGATTATGCCATGGCGTTTAAGAGCTTCAGTTATTGCATGGACATATTGCTGCTCAAACTTTAACCTAACTTTCTTACTTTTAAGTCCAATTTCCCCATAACGTAAAAGGATGCAGTTATTCATAAGAAAGAAATTAGAATATTGTTTTATAAATGTTACTAATAAGTGAT
>JABHXC010000001.1 GCA_018657475.1 Candidatus Woesearchaeota archaeon | reverse complement strand
TCAGGGTTTTCTTTTATGTGTTATTAGTTATTTTAGTTTTAGTATTAGTTTTTGGAGTTGCATGGGGAGACGTAGTTAGTTGGTTCTCTAAATTATTGTTATGGGCTTTTTAGTTTTTTGAAAATATGTTATTTATATCATAGAAAAGGGAGAACGTTTTCCAAGTCACTACGGAGTAATAAATTTTCTAAAGGTTTATAAATATGTGATTTTAATTATATTAAAATGGTAGAAGAAAAGTATGTAAATGGTGAAGGATTATGTGATTTAAGCCGTAATCCTGATGAAACAATGGAAGGACTTAGAGCTAGAGTTGAAGAGGTTCTAAGACAATTTGGAGTAGAAGGCCCTAGGAGTGAACGGATTGGATTTGAAGGTTTTCCAAGTAATAAGGATATTAATGTGGAATATGATGTACCATATGAAGAAGGTTTTATTGAAGCTACATTTAGTGTGAGTTCCGGAATAACAGTTTTACGACATCATGAATTTTCAAGCGGGAGATTTTATTGTTTAGATGCTATTGTTGGTTTCCCGGGAATGACTCAGGATGAAAGTTTACCAATCATTGCAAGTCTTGTAGAAACTCAACAATCAGAAGTATATCATAGATAATTTTTAATTTGATATCACCTTCTATACTTAAGTAAAACTTATATAATTAGGATTCAATTTTTTGTATATGGAAATTTCAGATGTTCTTAGTGAAGAAAGAGGAAAAGCAGAGAGAGCAGCCAGAGTCCCAACAAATTTTGGCGGTGGAGTTTCTCCAAATTGGGAAATTTTGAAAGAAACGTACTCTGCTTTAATGAATGTATCCAGGGATTCCGACCCAAATGTAGCATTTGCTAAGGAGCTATATGATGCATCACAAATTCAAAGAAAACGAGAGGGAGAAGATTCTGCAGCTGCAATGAATCAAACTAGCCACTCCATATATCTACTGGCTCTTACAATTGAAAGAAATAGTAGATAGTGTTTTAATCAATTCTTCACATAAAAACTTATAAAACAAACTTGTTCTTAGATTGAAATGACATCTTCTATTTGGACAGAGAAATATAGACCTCAGACTTTTGATGAAGTTAAAGGGCAAAAAAACATAGTAGCAAAGATTAAAGCTTTTGTAGAAACAGGTAACATGCCTCATTTATTGTTTGCTGGACCTGCAGGAGTAGGGAAAACAACATTATCTTTAGTTATTGCTAAACAGTTATTTGGAGAGAATTGGCGACAGAATACTTTAGAGTTGAATGCTTCAGATGAACGTGGAATAGATGTTGTTAGAGTAAAAGTTAAAGATTTTGCAAGAACGCGTTCTCTTGGAAATGTGCCATTTAAGTTAATTTATCTTGATGAAAGTGATGCATTGACAAAAGATGCTCAACAGGCATTACGGAGGACGATGGAGAATTATACAAAAACTTGTAGATTTATCTTAAGTTGTAATTATAGTTCTAAAATTATTGATCCTATTCAAAGTAGGTGTGCAGTTTTTAGATTTAAACCATTACCTGAATCAGAGATTTATTTAGTTATTGATAAAATTGCTAAACAGGAAGGTTTGAGCATCTCTGAAGATGCAAAAAAAGCTTTATTCTCTGTATGTGGAGGAGATTGTAGAAGATTAGAAAATATTATGCAATCTTGTGCAGTGATTAACACAGTTATTGATGAAGAATTAGTATACTCAATGGCAGCTGTAGCAAAACCTAAAGAAGTGTTAGATGCTTTGCAATCTGCAGCAGGAGGAGATTTTATTTCTGCAAGGAAGAAATTGCTTAATTTAATGTTAGATTATGGTTTGTCAGGAATTGATGTAATTAAACAAATGCAAAGAGAATTGTGGCATTTAGATTTACCTGACAGAAAAAGAGTTGAATTAGTTGATAAATGTGGTGAGATAGAATTTCGTATGGTTGAAGGTTCTGATGAATATATTCAATTGGAAAGTTTCTTAGCATTTGTAACATTGGTTGGAAGTAAAAATGAGTAAGAGATTAGAAATTGTTGTTGATGCCCTTTCAAGATTGGTAGGAAGTCACCTTACGTGTATGCCATTAGTTGGTTCATATGCTCTTCTTAAAGGGGAATCTCCTAGGTATTTAGAGCAAATGGGAGAATTTGTTAGAACCCATAGAGAATATCGATCTATTGTTTTTAAAGCTGCTTGGGAAGGGTTAGGAGTAGATAGTTCTGCAGTGTATAATAACAGATTAGCACGTCATGGTTTTATGGATTCTAGTTTGAAAGAAGTGATTGGCGAATTACCCGAAGTTGAATTCTAATCTAAACTTCTTTATACCTGAAACAAGATATTTCGTGATCGTTAACCATGCCAACGGCTTGCATATAGGCATAACATATTGTTGATCCAACAAACTTGAACCCTCTTTTTTTCAAATCTTTAGCCATTGCATCAGATTCTTTTGTAGTAAC
>JABHXC010000018.1 GCA_018657475.1 Candidatus Woesearchaeota archaeon | reverse complement strand
TAAGCCCCAATTTTCTGTAGGAACATAAGCAAAATGAAGTTTTTCAGCTGATAATGAGGATTCTTCTGCAAGTCTGCTGAAAGTTGGATAAATTTCCATACAAGGAGTACAAGAGTCCATTGGATCTGAAGATACCATGATTAATGCATGATCTGCAGCGTAGAAAGGGGCATCGTCATCTAAAAAATCAGAAGAAGAATAAATGGGCATGGGATGATTTTCTTCTACTACTTCTTGAGGTTGAGCATAGTTTATTGTTGTAGAAATAATCAAAGCAGTGATTGTAGGAATTAGTCTCATATAGTCATTAATGGAAGGTGTTTTATAAATTTTACAGATTTAAAAAATAAGATTAATCAGTGTTAATTAAGTCATATAATTCTTCTATAGTTTCAACACGCCTAGTTAGGGAGTTTAATCCTAGAATTCCTGATCTCCTTTCAACTTCTACACCTTCATCAAGAGTTATTAAAGTAGGATAACCATTAACTGGGGCTGCAAGAAAAGGTAATTCAATAGGATTTTCAACATCTATCTCAATGTAGGCAAAGTATAATTGGTCTGAATGTAGGTCTGTTCTTTCAGCTGCCTGTACAAAATCAGGATACATTTCTCTACAAGGAACACACCATTCTGTTGAGATCATAATTAAAGAATGATCGGCTGTCATAATCTCAGACAAATCGTCATCAATATGATTTACTTGATTTTGTTCTGAATCTTGAGCAGTAGAATAAGATATAGGTGAAAGTGCCAATAGTGCTGCAAGTCCAGCTGCTGGTTTAAAAAACGCCATTATTTTAACTAGAAAGTGGTGATTTTTTAAATAAGTTACTGAAAAATAAAGAAAAATAAAAAAATTAAGAAGGTGGGCAAGAGCACTCTACGCACTTATTGTCTCTCCAAATACAAACACACCCTTGTCCAGGACAAGCACTTTGTGAAGGACCATCACCAGTTACAACTCCGCCCATATCAGGAAGTACTAACTCTTTAGATCCACATGTTAATTGTAAATCATCTCCAATAGCTTCTAACCTTACTGAATCTGCAGTTGATAACCTGGTACTCACTTTTTTCTTTGCAGAAGCTTTGTACCTACTCTTTGTATAACTTGAATATCTTCTGTAAGCTTCTCCAACAACAGATGCACCATCATCTTCCTCTCCAACAGCAAGATCTAACAACTCTTCATCAGATAATTGTTCTAACTCGGCATCGATAGCTTCATCAGAAATTTCTTCTTGTCCTGCTGTACAGCCAATAACTAAAGCTGCGACAATAACAAGTAATAACGGAATTAGTAGTTTTTTCATTAACATCACCTAGTTTAATTTTTTATTAAGAACACACTACACCTATATAAAGTTTACAGGTTTTAAAGAGGGTATTAAGCTGTTTTCAATGAACTATTTCTATCCCAGAAACTTTTTCCCTTCTTCTTTGTTTTCTGCTTTGATTAATAACACTAAATAAATAGGTCCAGGATTTAACAATTTGTTCCCTATCATCCATTAAATCTGCTACTTCGCCGTTTTGTTCAATTAGCTTAGAAATGTGGCTTAAATTTTTTGATAATCTATAAAATTTAGCAATAACTTCTGGGTTTTCACGATTTATATTTGAGGCTAACGAATCTGTTCTGATTAATGTACCCAGATCTAAATCGGCATTGTTGATAGAAGTATTAAGCTGTTTAATAATTTGTGAAGAAGAAGATTTTTTAATTTTACTAATGATTCCAATTAACACAGCTTTAATGTGTTCAAGCTGTACTTTAATAAGATCAATCATCTCAGCATTCGGACCAGCCATAACAAGAACATTTTTTTCAAAGTTTAAATAGTTTTCTTTATCCGAGGCTCTGTAGAAACCCTCCTCTTTTTTTGTATTAGGGCACGGCGCTCGGATTTTGTGAGCAGCGCCAATTGAGGCAAATTTTTTCATTTTAAATGGAAAAAATCTAAGTTGCCGTGCCCTGCTCACAAAATGCGCCTCGACTTTGTCAGGGCGCTAATACAAAATGTAATTAGGGTTCCTACAGTGCATTTATCCGAAAATCTTTTTCAAGAAATTTTTCAAAGGTTTTTCTTCTTTTAGTTGCTTAATTAAACCAGTTTGTTTCTTAGAAAGTTTCTTAGGTACAACAACATGGACTTTAACAAACAAATCACCTTCGCCAGAACCTCTTAAACGAGGTAAACCTTTACATTTTAACCGTAACAAAGTTTCTGATTGTGTTCCAGCAGGAATTTTTAGTGAAGCTTCACCGTCAATTATAGGAACATCAACTTTGTCACCTAATGAAGCTTGTGTAAAAGAAATAGGAACAGTAATGTGTAAATCTTCTCCATCTCTTTCAAAGAATTTGTGTTCTTTCACATGGATGTGAACATACAAATCTCCATCTGGACCGTTATTTTGGCCAATTTCTCCTTCTCCTGTGACACGAAGACGCATACCATCTTCAACACCGGCAGGGATATCAACTTCAATTTTTTTCTTCTTTCTGATAACTGCTTCACCACCACATGTGTCACAAGAGTCTTGTGGTAACTCGCCTTTACCATGACAGTAAGGACAAGGAGTAGTTTGTTGAAATAAACCAAAAGGCGTTCTTTGCGTACGTTTCATCATACCGGAACCGTGACAATGATGACACTGAGAAAACTTATGTGCGCCTTTACCAGAACAATCACTACAATGTTCTAACTTGTTCATAGAAATTGTTTCTTTTTTACCATGAGCAACATCTTCTAATGTTATATCTGTTTCATATAAAACGTCTGCTCCACGTCTTGCACCAGTTCTTCTTCTTGAACCACCAAAAAGATGATCGAACACATCATCAAAATTTCCAAAAGTTCCAGAACGAAACTGTGACATTATGTCTGAGAAATCGAAACCCTGATGCCCACCACCACCACCATTTTGGAATGCAGCAGAGCCGAACTGATCATATTGTTGCCGTTTCTTTTCATCACCCAAAATAGAAACTGCTTCATTAATTTCTTTAAATTTTTCTTCGTACTCTACTTTCTTCTCTTCAGGAGCTCGATCTGGGTGATACTTTAATGCAAGCTTTTTGAAAGCTTTCTTAATCTGCTCTTTAGTTGCACTGCGTTCCACGCCTAATTTTTGGTAGTAATCTTTCTCAGCCATAGGTTATAGTTGGAAGATTACTCTTTCTTCTCTTTTTTCTCTTCAAACTCAGCATCAACAACTTTACTGTCGTCTTTTTTGCTTTCTTTTTTATCGTCTTTTTGTTTATCTTGCTGTGCTGCTTGTTCTTTTGCAGCTTCAGCGTAAACTTTCTGACCAACTTCAGCAACATCTTTATTCAATGTTTCAATTGCTTTGTTAATTTGTTCAGGGTCTCCAGTTTTTCTTGTTTCTTCAACATGTTGAAGACCGTCTTCAATTTTCTTTTTAGTTGCATCATCAATTTTATCTTTAAATTCTTCTAAGATTTTTTTTGTTTGATGAATTGCCGCGTCAGCATTGTTCTCTGCTTCGATTTTTGATTTCTTTTTTTCATCTTCTGCAGCGTGTTGTTCTGCTTCTTGTTTCATTCTTTCGATTTCTTCTTTACTTAGGCTTTTAGAACCAGTAATTTTAATTTTCTGTTCTTTACCCGTTCCAAGATCTTTTGCAGAAACATGTACAATACCATTTGCATCAATGTCAAACGTAACTTCAACTTGTGGTACGCCACGTGGTGCAGGTGGAAGACCAACCAGATCAAACTGACCAAGTAACTTATTATCATTAAACATAGGTCTTTCACCTTGTCCAACACGAATAGTTACCGCTGTTTGATTATCTGCTGCTGTTGAAAAAACTTGAGATTTCTTTGTAGGGATTGTAGTGTTTCTCTCAATTAATTGAGTAAACACTCCGCCAAGAGTTTCAATTCCCAGACTTAATGGAGTAACATCTAACAATAACACGTCTTTGATATCTCCTGCCATAACTCCTGCTTGAATTGCTGCACCAACTGCAACTGCTTCATCAGGATTTACAGATTTATCTCCTTCTTTACCAACAAGTTTTTTTACTAACTCTTGCACTGCAGGTATTCTTGTAGAACCACCAACAAAAATTACTTTGTGAAGTTTATCAGAAGATAATTGTGCGTCTTTCATTGCTTGCTTCACAGGTGTTTCAAGACGTTTTAAAATGTCAGCAATAAGTGATTCAAAAGTTGCACGGGTTAATTCTTCTTTAACATGTTTTGGTCCGTTTTGATCAGCCGTAATAAAAGGAATACTGATTTCAACTTTAGTTTTTGTAGAAAGTTCAATCTTAGCTTTTTCTGCTGCTTCTTTTAGACGTTGTTCAGCAGTTGCATCTTTTAGTAAATCGATACCAGTTGATTTTTTGAAATTATCTGCAAGCCAATCAATGATTACTTGATCAACATCGTCTCCACCAAGATGATTATCTCCTGAAGTAGATTTAACTTCAAAAATTCCTTCACCCAATTCTAAAATAGAAACGTCAAAAGTTCCACCACCAAAGTCAAATACTAGGATAGTATGTTCTTGCTCCTGTTTATCTAAACCATATGCTAATGCTGCAGCAGTTGGTTCATTAATAATTCTTAGAACATTTAATCCTGCAATTTCTCCAGCATTTTTAGTTGCTTGCCGTTCTGAATCATTAAAATATGCAGGTACAGTAATTACTGCATTTTTTACAGGTTGTCCAAGGTATGCTTCTGCATCAATTCTCATTTTTTTCAAAACCATTGCAGAAACTTCTTCAGGAGTGTACTCTTTTTCGTCAATAGAAATTTTTTCGTTAGTTCCGATTTTTCTTTTAATAGAACGAACTGTATGAGATGGATCAACAATAGCTTGGTTTCTTGCTATTTGCCCAACAATAACTTCATTTCCTTTAATGTGAACTACACTAGGTGTGGTTCTTGTTCCTTCTGCATTTGTTATGATAGCCGGTTTTCCTCCTTCTAACACCGCCATTGCAGAGAATGTTGTTCCTAAATCTATACCAATAGTAGCTCCTGTAATTTTTTTTTCTGTCATTTTAATTATCCTCCGTGGGTTGTTTTTCTATCTTTGTCTTTTTTTCTTTTCCAGCACTAACTTTCACTTTTGCATGCCTGATAAGTTTTCCATGCAAAATGTAACCGTGCTGAAATTCTTCTATGATTGTATTTTCTGTTTTTTCTGAAGGCACTTTCATTAATGCTTCATGAAAATAAGGGTCAAATTGTTTATCTTCAGTGTTAATTTTTTCAACATGATTATCTTGTAATAAATTGTCCATTTGGGACCTGATTAATTTTACTCCCTCAACTATCTGTTCAGGATTTTGATCAACATTCTTTAATGCAAGATCAAGATTATCGATGATAGGGAGGAGCTGCACAAGAATATTTTTACTGGCCATCTCCTGCAGCTCTGAGGTGCGTTTTTCAGTTTGTTTTCGATAATTCTCAAAATTTGCTTGAGTTCGTTTTAATAATTCAGTAACTTCTTGTAGAAGATCTTTAGCAGATTCTTTTTCTGCTTTCTTTCCTTTTTTCGTTGACTTTAAATCGACCATGTTGCTTTTAGAAGCATTTGATATATAAATCTTTTGGAAAATGTTTAAAAATAAGTTCCACTTCACAAAGATATGACCAAGATCACAATTATCAAAGTTCGCAAGAAAGTTTCCCCAGATATTAATCAAGAGTTACAGTGGCTAGGAGATTCATTAGGATTATTCTCACAAAGAGATAGAGACAGTAGTTGTTTTAGAGTTTTTATAACATTAGTAAGAAAAGCAAGATACAACGAACCATTATCTTCCGACGCCATAGCAGAATATCTCCATTTATCAAGAGGGACAGTGGTCCACCATTTAACTAAATTGATAGAATCTGGGCTAGTAATCCGTGACAGAGGGGGATATATCCTCAGAGAGAGCACATTAGAAGCAGTAATCACAGACATGCGCAGAGACATGGAAGCATTATTTGATGAAATGGACTCAGTTGCCAAAGCTATTGACCACAAACTTAGCTAATTTCTTAAGTTAAGTAGTATTTATTAGAAAAATGCAAGGATTTACCTAAAAGCATTGAAATATGACTATTACATTTGAATTGTTATGACAATAGCAACAGATTATGAAATTCCGCAAGAAATACTTAATGGACTTAGTCCAGCAGTATTAGCAGCATTATTAGAAGAGCAGGCAGAAAACGACGATAACAAATTCTCATTAGACGAGTTAGTAACAAATGAAAGAAATACAGAATTAGAATTGGTTAAAAGTGAAGAAAAAGATAATCAGTTTTCAACACATCGACATACATATGGTGGAATTTTAGGAGTAGGTACAACAGAAATCACACATCAAGATTATGGGAATTTCCACCACATCACAGTAGATCCAAAAGGAATTGTTACAAGATTAATACCTGGAAAAAAAGAACGTGTAAAAAGATATATCCAAGATGCACTAAAACAAAATGGAGCCCCAACACAAGAATTAGAACAAATTACTGTTAAAAAAATTGGATATGGACTTTTGAGAACAGTTATTGCCAAAGACGAGTTTACAGCAGGAAAAACCACAGAAAATGGTTATGAAGTAAGATTGTTAAAAGCAGTAGGTGGAGTGGATGATGATCAAAAAGACAATTACATCCAAGTAGAGTTCACACCTTTAAGTTTAAGTGCAAGATTAACACACACATACGGCAGAGTAACTGGAGAACAAACAGAAGCAGGTTATGATTCATTACAAGAAACAGTAGGGAGAATCGTCAGAGGATCCATTGACAAGTATGTAGCAAGAGATGCGACAGAAATTTCTTATGAGAAAGGAAAAACTATTGCAAAAATTCCTACAAAATGGTTATACACATCAGAAGAAGTTGAAGATCTCCGTGCTGAAACAATCACAGAAGAAGATTTAATTCAAATTTCAGAAAAGTATGTTTCAAGAACACCACCACCAATTCCAACAGATGCTTTAAAATGGAAAATGGCAGCTTAATGTTTTCCTAGTCGTTCAAGTAAGAATACAAGAGCAAAACCGAAAATACCCAACACTATCAACACACCTACCGATGTTTGGGAATCAATCATCTTAGCCCAAGGAATACGTAATGAACCAAGCATTATACCGATAAGGAAAGCAAGGGTGAGGGCTTTCCATTTTTTTAGTAAGTAGTCAACAACCTTTGTGAAAAGAGTTAGTCCAACCAAAGCTCCGGCAGCAAAGGTAATGATTACTTTTAGATTAAGTTCATGAATTGCAGTCAATATATATTGATATTGGCCCATTAGCAAAAGAATAAATGAACCAGAGATTCCTGGAAGAAGTAATGCGGAAATGGCAATTACCCCCCCTATAAAGATAAACCATAGAGGAGGTGTTGCAGAGATTGCACCCAATCCAGAGATACTATAACTTATTGTCAATCCAATTATGAAAACAATAAAATGTTCAAACTTAACTTTTTTTATGTGAGTGTAAAGATAGATTCCTGATGCTAGGATTAAACCAAAGAAAAAAGCAAACGTTTCCCCGGAGAATTGAGTTAAAAGAATAGTAATTACTTTTGATAAAGTTAGAAATGCAATGATGATTCCTAAAAATAAAGGAACAAGGAAAGAAAAGTTAATTTTCTTAAATGCTGGTTTCCATTGTAGTTTTAAAAATAATGGAATACTGGCAATAACTTCTTTGATAGAATGAATGAGTTTTTGATAGATATTAGTTATGAAAGCAATTGTTCCGCCAGAAACTCCAGGGATAAGATCAGCTATACCCATAAAGATGCCTTTGAGGAAAAGCAATAATGGTTCTTTTATTTGCATGTAGTGCCAGAAGGTTGTTGTTTTAAAAAGATTATGAGGATTACATACTAATTCTATTGCTACAATAAGGACAAGAGATTGCAATAATCGCAGAAGGTTTCACAGTTTTAAATTTATATTTACAGTGTGGACAATCAATTTTATGTCTTTGCATAGATAAAAAAATAAAATAAAAAGAATATAAATGTTATGGTTTAACGTCTTCGTTTTTTGCTTTTGTGTAGTTTACGTAAAAAGATAATAACACCAAGAACAATTAATACTAAAACCACTATTGCAATTATCCAGCCCGAAATGTTCTTTGATTCTGTTACAATTTCCCCAATAGAATCTTCAGTTACATCTTCAGCAGTTTCTTCTGCATCAGATGTTTCCGTTATTTCTTCTACAACAGGAGCTTGGACTGCATCTGCTTTAGCACCAATAACAAAGAAACTAAACCCAGGAGTGGTCGCAGTATAGTAAACCATTTCTGAATCCTCACTATTAACAGAGGTAGTTAGTTCAATCCATTCACTTCCAACTTCCCTATGTAAAGCGATTCCGGTTTTATCATAACCATTTGAAGTTAGCCAAGATTTTGGCACAGAGAATTCTATAGTGATATCACTAACCCGTTCATCTTTTACTGAAAGACTTTTCTTTAACTCAACCAGTTCAAAAGAAGTTCTTGGAAATGAGGTAATATCGTTAGTAAAACTATCAACTTTTCTGATACTCATCCAAGCACCATACATGGTTTCAATTGCAGTGAAACTTAATGTGGAAATACCACTCTCACTATTTTCTAATTTTACAGAAGCATCCTCACCAGTATTAACAGATGTCCAAACTTTTTTAGAAAAAGTTCCGTCTGTCCCAGTAGTTGTACCGCCAGTGGAACCAGGTGCACCACCACCACTGCTAGAAGAACTACTACTGCTAGAACTTGAAGAACTAGCTGCTGCAGCAGATGTTGTGAAGTTGTAAGTACTTGAAATGTTACAATTGTTTGCTTCATCACAAGAAGTGAGGTTATAGAAATATTGTGTACTTGCAGTCAAACTGCTTAATGTAAAATTAAAAACAGTTGCATAAGTAGAATTTGTTGCAGTTGTACCCAAAGCAACAGTCGTACCAGACTCCAATGTAGCATTTACATTACTTGTACTAGTCCAACTAATTACTGCACCAGTAGTAGTGATTGAACCATTAGTAATATTATCCAATGTAGGATAAGTATTGTCAATAGTTACAGAGATATAAACAGTATCATTAACATTGCCACTAGTATCATTAGCAATCACAGTTAGGTTATAATCATTATCGGCAACAGAAGTAGTGTCTAATGTAAGATTCCAACTAC
>JABHXC010000017.1 GCA_018657475.1 Candidatus Woesearchaeota archaeon | reverse complement strand
AGACATATTTTATTTAGAGACGGCTACAAAACAAGTAATTTATCCAAAGAAGTTAATGATGAAGAATTTGGGAAAGAACTTGCAGATGCCATCATATTTTTAATTAAGATCGCTAACACCCAAAATATTGATTTAGATGAAATTGTCCAAAAGAAAGCTAATAAAAATTGGGATGAAAGGTTTCCCGTTGATGAATGTTTAAAAGATTCGAAAAATTATGTAAATAGACAGCAAAAAATTCTTGATGATTTTAAAGAAAGACTAAATTTGTTTTAGCCATTAGTTCTTAACCTTAGCAAAACTGAGATTATATATGAGTATCTCCTCTTCTGTTAAATCTAAAATCAATAAATTGATAGTTCTAGAAATAAGTTAAGTGAGGTTTAGTTTAAAATTTTAATTCCATACCATCATAGGAGAAAGTTACATCTTCAAACTCTGTTGAAAGTTCTTCATGTGATTTGGTCTTATGCCAAATATTTGTCAAGATTATTTCTTTTGCTCCTATTTTTTTTCCAAGATCAATTGCCTGATTTATTGTAAAATGATCATCATAAAGAGCTTTATCATAATAGGCAGCATCACAAATTAATCTTTTAATATTTTTTGACTTTAAGTATTTAATTATATCATCTTCAACAGTATAAACTTCTGGCAAAATTAAAGTATCTCTGTAAAGCAAACCATTAGTACTAGTGTTTCTTGCATGATATACAGGAATTAGTTCTAAAACATTTTTTCCAATTTTAATTTTCTTTTCTACAGAAATGAAATCAAGTTTAAGAAATCCAAAATAAGATTGACAATATTGCATTACATCTTCTTTACCATAAATTTTTGGGTTTACGCCATATAATGCTTTTAAATAACTGATTTCTCCAATTCCCAGAAAATGATCTATGTGACCATGACTAATAAAAATATTCTCTAATGAAAATCTAAACTCTTCTAATTGTTGTTTAAAATCAGGAGTACAATCAATTAGTAAAGAATTTCCATCATCAAATTCTAGAAACATACTAGATCTATAACGTTTATTTCTCCCGCCAATTCTTGCATGTTTACAAACTTTACAGTCACATAAAGGCGAAGGAATTCCTTCTAAAGAACCAGTACCAATAAATTTTATTAATGTCATTTTTTTATACCTCTTAAACAGATCTTCTTACCTTTTTTAAAATTGTATGTTTCTTTGTCAATATTCTGGTAAACTATCTTTATATTAGATTTAATTAACCACTCAACTATTTCATTCTCTTTTATTGTTTGTGGTTCAGTTTTTGTTGGCCGGTGGTTGAGATCTGTTCCTAAGATGATAACACCATCTTTCTTAAGTACCCTAACCATTTCATAAACCGCTTTTTTAGGGTCAGTAGTATGATTTAATTATTCTTTCACCAACTCATTAACATCTATTCCAACTTTCTCTTTAAATAAACTTAACAGTTTATTGTCATCATAGGATTTATCATATGCTTTGATAAATTGAATTAATTTATCTCCAGTTAATTCTTCTCCAAATAAATTTACAAGGTTATAAATTATCAAATGGCCAACATTATAAATAAATTTTTGATCATTTGACTTTAAACTTTTAATTAAAAAATTAATTTTTGTATTACATTCTTTTTTTTGAAAGTAAGTTGCAATTCCTTCATTAAACAATTCTATATTTTGTAATTTTGAATAACCATAAAATAAATGTGACATTTCATGAACAATAGAAGGGATTATTGAATTAGAATCATGAATTGTGACATCCTCAATAACTGCTGGAGAGAATAAATGAATGGTTGTCTTATGCGATGTAAATGCTGAAATCCAATTTTCATGTTTTGAACCATAAAAGAATTCAAAATCTTCTTTACTATAATGAAAATTGATTCTAATAGTTGATAATTCATTAGGATAATTGAAAAACAATTTAATTCTTTGATATTGTTCTTCTAAATAACTTAATGGGAAATTATCAATAAACTCTTCATCACACTCTTCATATTTTATTAAAAATCTCCCAACCTTTTTAATCATTCTAAAGCTTCTTTACTCCCACTCAACTTTATTCTTCTTACTATAATCCATCCAGCATCTTCCCCAAGGTCATAAAAAATGCCAAGCGTCTTTGCAGTGAACTTAAATTTTGGATCATATTTCTCTAAATATTGTTTTGCTTCAATAAACTTTCTTTCAGTTATATCACTAGTAGCAAGAGTAGAATGAAATTTAACATTCTTACCTTCAAATTCATTTTGATCAATATCAAATTTATCTTTTAAATCTTTTAAAACTTTGAAGTGTAAATCTTTAAGATGTTGATTCTCTTTTACATCAAGAAAGATAACATTATTGCCAAAATAATTAAACCCTTCAAGTTTAATCTCAAATGTAGAAGTTTCTTTTGCTAATTTCTCTAAATAGTCTACAAACGGATTTAATTGTTCTGCTTCAAATGGTGCTTTGATTGTTATGTGTGGACTTTGTTTAAGACCACAGCAAAAGCCAAATTTTTCACAAAGTTCTAGTTCTAATTTGCGAGAGTAGTTGTGACATTCATCTTCCAAAATTATCCCAAATCCAAGTCTCACTTTTATTATTTGAATAGAAATTGAATGAGTAGTTAAATGTTTGGAGAAATATTAAACAAAAAGTTATAAATACTCTTATTTCTTTCTTATTCTAAATGGTAACTGTAAAAGTTTATACAACACCAACATGTGGTTGGTGTAAGAAAACAAAAGAATTTCTTAAAGAAAAAGGTGTGAAGTTTGTTGAGAAAGATGTAACTACTGATGATAAAGCTAGAGATGAAGCAGTAGAAAAGTCTGGACAAATGGGTGTGCCGGTAATAGATATTGATGGAAAGATCTTAGTTGGATTTAATCCTAAGAAGATCGAAGAAGCTTTAGGTTGATGTTTAAATCTGGTAAAAAGACTATCTTGCATAAAGTTGTTTAATATTTTTTAATGTGAGAGGCTTGTTTCCTCTTTGTAAATGCTCTGCATTTTGAGAGAAACTACCTATATAAGACAAACATAAATTCCTTAAACGAGGATTATCTTTATAATGTGATAAATACTCTTTTTGATATTGGACTTTTTTAAGATTATATTCAATGGTTTCTTTTGTAATTGGAGCATCAAAAACTTTCTGTTGTAATTGTGCAAAATGATTATTATCACCATAAATTAACTCTCCGCTAAACATGGCATCAGTTAGAGCGATATCTAGATGTTCCAATCTTTGTCGGAAATCTTCCCTATTTAGCTCAGCTAAATCCAACCAACCATTAAAATATTGAGTAGACTGATTTGTTGAAACAACACACAGATCAATATCACTCTCTGGTTTTTGAGAACCATACAGTATAATAAAATCAATATTAGAAAATTTGTCTGTTCCGTACAAATGTTTCAAGGTATTAACAATATCATCTCCAAAATAATATTTTGGAAATCCCATTTGTGCCATTAGCCCAAAACGAGTAAGTTTTTGCTCAGCATCTTGGAAATGTTCATGAAGTGATTGATAGAATTTAGGAATGCCTACTTTTTTTGTTTCCCATATTTTTTGTTCTCCTAATTCATCACAAAGTAATGCTTCAAGCCAAACAGCAAAACCCTCGTAGTTGCCAATATTTTGCCTGCACAATCCTAATGGTTGAGTTTGTGGATCAATCTCATCATGTAGAAATTTGTTTCCATCTTTATCATTTTGAACAATTTTAACTAATTGGTTTCCCAATTGTGAATGTTCACAAAATAAACCATGACCAAAATACTCATGAAAAGTGTTTGGAATAAGAAAAGGACTTTCAGCATTAACATATGCAGAGAATGATTGAGGGATATATAATCCTCCTGCCAATTTTTCAAAACTATTGATTTGACAGAACTGTTGCCAATTTTTAGAGGAATAAGGTTTAAATTTAGATCGTTGAATTTCAATGTTGAATTCTGAAGAAATAAAAGAAGATGCTTCAAGAAGGAGAGAATTTAAAGAAGACATTTTCTTAATTTAAAATTTCATCTATCCGTTTTATTAATTCTTTAGCAATTAGTTTTTTCCTTTCTTCAGTAATACTTGGAGAAGTAAAATCCATTCCAGCACGAAGTTCTTTTATCCGAAAATCTACTTTAATTAGTTCTTTGTATCGTTCATCATCTAACACAAACCATGAAACAGTATGATTAGAAATTTCTTCATTTGAAATATTTCCTTTAAGATAACTCTGATACATCTCCCTAATTTCTTTCAAAAATTCTTTTACATGCGTGCTACTGCTGGAATGTCTCAAACCCATTATATTTAACCCATTCTTCCTGGACCTTTATCGTGGTGGATATATACATCATCTGATAAAGGTTGTTTTATGATAGTTGTGTTTGGTGTACTCTTTGGAAAATCGATATATACTCCGCCATCCAAGTTTGGATTAACTGGTTTTATGGTTGGTTGTGGCAATGGTTCCAAAGGTTTTGGTGGATCAAAGCTGTATAATACGGCAGTTCCCATTGCATATTGATCAATTGTTGAATACATACTATCTTGTCCAGTTGTCGGAACAGATTCACTACTTAACATTTGCTCTAATGCTTGTGTCATTTTATTTATTCCTCACTTAATGTTTTTACTTGGTTAGAAGCGATGCACAAATAGTATAAATAGTTTGTGATGTTCTTCCACTTTTTAAAAAAATGAAACATATAATGTATAGGTTTTTCTTAGCTTAAAGAGGTATTAAAAATAATTGTAATGATCAATATAACTATAACTCTTTTTTAAATTTAAGTTTCACTATTAGAGGACAATGGTCAGACAGCTGGTTAAGATTGCATTCTATTGATTCAAATTGAAAATTATTCTTAGGAAGAAGAACATAATCTAGGACTTCTTTTTTAGAGGGATAAGAGACATATTTCTTTACAAACCAGGATATTTGATATTCATCCCCTGTAACTTCTTTTAAATCATTGGTAATTATAATGTTAAGATCTCCAGCAATTATTGGTTTTGTTCTTTCTTTTTTTGCTAGTTTATATGTTTCTTGTAAATGCATCTTTGCCCAGTCATCCCGATTTGAAAAATGCGTATGATATAACCTAAACTTTTTTCCATCTTTTTCGAAAAGAATATTTTGGATAATTCTAGAATGTTTGTCTTCTGCCTGTTTTTTTAGTTTAAAATCTTCTACAGCTACAACATTTATATTTGATAATAATCCCAAACCATCAAAAACAGGATCAGTGATGGATTTACCTCTTTCTGTTTCTAATTTTTCAGCAATAGAATAAAAGCAATGTTTGAATGATAGCTGTTTGTTTAATTGTTTTGCTTGATTATTTCCTGGTTTGTTAAACCTAGAGTCATCAAAGCATTCTTGTAAAAGAATAATATCTGGATTTTTTTCTTTAATGTGATTAACTATTTTTGGAAGTCTTTTTTGCCACTCACCATAATATCTCCATAGATTTAGACTAAAAATTGTTATTTCCATCCTATGATGCACGGGTTGTTGCGATATATAAACACATCCCTAAACTTTATACTTATTATAGTTTAGACAGAAGTCTTTGTTACCTAGAGAAGAGTGTGCTTGGTTAATGATGTCCATTGCTTCTTTACAGTTCTTAGCTATATAGATATTGTCAAAGTCTTCTTTATTTACTAACTTCTTCTTTAACATCTCTTTTTTCATCCAACTGATTAAACCTTGCCACATGTCTCCTAAAAGGATTAAAGGGACATTACATGTATGATGAACTTGCATCAGTTGCCAAGTGTAAAGAATTTCTAATAATGTTCCCACACCTCCAGGAGCTGCAACAAAAACATTTGAAATACTATTGAACTTATCTAATCGTTTTGAAAATTTGTTAAAGTCTTCTTTTAGATCTAAATGGTATGCATACCTTTGTTCTTTTGGTAATTTGATAGCTAACCCAATTGAATGATGGCCAGGTTTTTTACAATCATGATAACCTCTAGAAGCAGCGTCCATTAAACCAGGACCACCACCAGTAACTACATCATAACCTTCTTTTGCAAGATGTTTTGCCAACTGATAAACTAACTTGTAAGCCATTTCATCTTTTTTTGTTCTGGCAGAACCATAAATTGCAACACGGAAATGAGACTTTTTCATGTTAGAGTTATTTTTTGATAATATATAAAATTATGTTGCTTCATCAAAGGTTTCTTTTATGGGTTAAGGGTAAGCTATTTACTGATTTTGAACTTTTTCTGGAATAAAGAGTTTATTGGAGGCAAAATAATGGATACAAAAAAATTAAAAGGTTATGCTCCCACAGTTTTACGTGCAGGTTTAGGACTATTATTCTTATTACCGGGTATTGATAAACTGATCGGGATGTTAAGTGGGGGGCACATGTTGGCAGGAATGATTGGTTCAGGATTAACCTGGATTGTGTTGTTAGCAGAGATTATCTTTGGAGTTGCTCTTTTAGTCGGCTGGAAAGTAAAATTAACAGTTTGGCCACTGGTAATAATTATGGCAGTTGCTATTTTTATGATGGTTATTCCTAACTTTAATCTGCCAAACTTTATGTTCCACATCTTAGCAATTGCAGGTTTAGTAAGCTTGTACTTAAGTGGAGAAGGAGCAGCAGCAATGAAAATTTAATTTTTTTTATTTTTTTAAATTTTGTTTTGATAATGAAAAGTTAATTATATAGTGTTTGAATTTTGGAGAAATAATATGAAAACATATGATGTAGCAATAATTGGATCGGGAGTTACTGGAAGTGCTTTACTTTATGTCTTGAGTAAATACAGCTCAGTAAAGAGTATAGCTTTAATTGAGAAGTATAGTGAACTTGCTTCTGTACAATCTGCAAAAAATAATAACAGTCAAACATTACATTTTGGTGATATTGAGACTAATTATACTGTTGATAAAGCTCGTTCAGTCAAAGAAGCTGCTGAAATGGTTAAAGTGTATGTGGAGAATCATGAAGGGTTACATAAAAAGTTTCAAAAGATGGTATTAGCTGTTGGGGAGAATGAAATTAAAAGATTAGAACAACGTTATGAAGATTTTAAAGAGTT
>JABHXC010000016.1 GCA_018657475.1 Candidatus Woesearchaeota archaeon | reverse complement strand
ATTGTCATTAGACAAGGAGATGCAAGAATTCCAGCATTTAATGTGCAAGCTCTAGAAATTCTTAGAGAAGCAGGAAAAAACGTTCAAGTTCAAGATCTCCTGTTGGACGCCGGTGGTTGTGAAGCTGGGATTTATCACGCTCTTGGTTATAGGGTTGCTGGAGCATGTATGCCATTAATTGCTTGGCATAATAATGGCGCATTAGAAGATCAACAGACTTGTATCCAAGAAGGAGTTCATTTAAACGATCTTACAACAGGAGTTACTTTGTTAACAAATGCAGCACGAGTATTAGCTAATAATAATTACACATTCACACCAGTGGTAATAACTAAAGAGCAAGAAGAAATGCATCAAAGAATTAAAACAACTTTTGAAATGTATGAGAAAAGAAATTTCTTTTGTTAACACTTAAATAATAGTAATACTGATAACTATTCATGGTGATTCATTACACTAAAGAACTAGAAAAAACTAGAAAAATTATTGAGAAAGAATCCTATTATCACTTCCCTGTTTCTGAAGAGAAAAGACATATCACTAACACTGACGAAATTTTAGAAGTTTATGCCAATGCTAAATGGCAAATTATTGACTTGCTTAATAAGAGATACAAAACTAATTTTGACTTACATAACTGGATCAGAAAGGATGAAGATGAAGTTGCCCATTTTCTTTGTGAAGCAGGTTCAAATGCATTAGAGAGTTCACAAAATAAATCACCTACTGCATTTCATTTATGGCTTGGTAAGAAGGGGTTCATTATAGGTATTGAACAAAATAACAGTTTTAATGCACAAGAAATTAATGAACAAAGAATAAAAGTTAATAAGGGAGCTGGCTTTGAATATTATAGAAGATCTAAGAGTACAATCTTCTTTGACAGCCCAATTAATACAAAAAAGATATATTTACACTATGACTTACAAAATTAAACAAATTCCTGAAGATTTCATTGTAGATGAGATTAGTAATGTTAAATCTAATCAACAGGGCAGGTTTCTTTATATTGAAGTTAAAAAGAAAAATAGGAACACTTTAGATGTAGTTAAAGAACTTGCAAAACAACTAAAAATTCCACTTAACAAAATAGGTTTTGCAGGAAGTAAAGATAAACATGCAATTACCACCCAATTATTTTCTATTGCTAATTGTAATCAATCAAAATTAAAAGAAGTTAATATTGACAATGTTACATTAAAATTTATTGGTTACGGTAATGAACCAATAACGTTAGGAGATTTAGAAGGAAATAGATTTACAGTTACAGTTAGAAATCTTAACAAGATTCCAGAGGGAAAAATAGACTTTTGTGAGAATTATTTTGATGAGCAAAGGTTTAGTAAAAACAATAAACAAGTTGGCGAGTTTATTGTAAGAAAACAGTTTAAAGAAGCAGTAGAACTTCTTGAGTTACCTGTAACACAAAATAATTATGTTGGATCATTACAAAAAATCCCAAAAAGACTTTCTAAATTGTATGTTCATTCCTATCAAAGCTATTTGTTTAATCAATCTTTACAACAATATGTAAAAAATGGTAAAAAAGTTGAATATTCATTAGGAACATTTATTTTTGGAGATAAGAAAGAAGATATTAAATTACCTTTACCAGGTTTTGGTGTTGAAATTCAAGATCAACAAATACTAAAAAAAGAAAACATTACTTTGAACGATTTTATCATAAAACAATTTCCAGAACTTTCCATGGAAGGAACTTTTAGAGATGCTTATGTTAAGGTTAAAGAATTTTCAATAGAAACAGAAAATGATGAACTTAATAATGGAAAGAAAAAAGCTATTGTTAAATTTATTTTACCTAAAAGCTGTTATGCAACAATTGTTATTAAGAAATTATTCGCTTAGTACTGATTTTAATTGTTGTTTAAGAGCAACATAATCATCTTTCATTTTTTTCAATTGAGCACGTTTATAATCATGAATTTGATTTCTTGATGCATCATACTCTAACGGTTTGATTTGTCGTTCAAGTGTAAGCATACTCCTCTTTAATTCATTTAGCTCAGTCATAATAGTCAAGAGTTAATGAATTATATAAACCCTATGGAAAAGATTTAATAATCAATTTTAGCTTTAATTTGTATATGCAAGAAAAAAATCTGTTAAGAATAGCTTTACTGATAACTTTACTAGGATTATTACTTTTATTCTTCTATACACAAAGCGTTGATCTAGAAACCGTAGAAACGTTAGAAACCGCAGAAGTTGAAAAAGAAGTTGAGATGGAAGGAGTAATTTCACAATTATCTGTTCAAGATAAAGTTATTTTTCTTAAATTAGAAGGTAAACAAACAATTACATCAGACATTATTTTGTTTAGTAGTAAACCTGTATATTTACAAGAAGGGCAACATGTTTCAATATCTGGCCAAGTAGAAGAGTATCTTGGCAAGAAAGAAATTATTGCTGATGAGATTATTGTGCGTTAATACCTAATTCCTGAAATGCACGTTGAACTTCTGAAGGTCGCCACTGTGTTGTTGCCAATGTTTGATGTATTGCTTCAGTTGAAGCACCCATTTCAGCTTCATCATGTACCCATTTCTTAAGATCATCAAAATTAGTATCACTACTATGCTTTCTTTTAACTAAGAAAACTATTAGGAATATTAAAAGTATTAGTACAACTAATCCTACTGCTCCCCAGATGATAAGTGTTTTTGTTAAGGTTGTTTCAGTAGTGTTATCATTAGTTCCAAGATTAGAAAAAAATCCTTCATCTACTGGAGGTGATATTTGATTATTTACACCTGCTGGTGGAAATCCACCTGCTACTGAAGCACAACTTTTTTCTAAATGTGGTTTTGTAACTGCTGTAGTACATTGATGTTCATCAACACAAGTTCTATAATTTTTATTGTTTCTACAACTTGACCATTCAGAACATATCCAAGATTCTTGACATTTTGCACATTCTTGAACTTCAATTCTTGGATTTTGATATCTTGCAGTACAAGTTCTTGACTGTTCTAACGAAGCATTACACAAATCCCAGTCTGTACATGTTACTGGTTGACGATTACTACTACTACTACCAGGAGAACCAGGCGTTTCGTCCGGAATATCATCTGGAGTATCAACATCTAAACATCCAGGTGCATCAACACAAAGACTGGTACTTGCTATTGTTGTATCAGCACAACTAACACTTATACCATAAGCTCCAGTAACATCACTCGCTGCAGTATCATATATATGAACCCAATCTCCTGTACCAGAAGAAATGTCCACTAATGTTGAAGGTAAAGGAGGCACACTATCTGGCTTATGAATTTGTAAAATTGAATTTCCAACACATCCTTGTATATCAATAGTAAGAATATCATCTCCAGTAACTTCTAAAGAAACCGCTGTAGCTAAAGATATTGAAAGAAGTGCAATTAAACAAAATAAAAAGATTCGTTTCATTCGTAATCTCTGCTCATTGTTACTGAAACTGTAGGTGATTGGTGTGGAAGTCTATCAAATACTAAAACTTCTTTGTTATTAACTGATTCAGTGTAAGCTACTTCTAAAACTTTTTCTTCACCAGCTACCATTCCATCAATCACTTCTTGTAAAATTACAACTGTGAGATTATCACTACGTAAAACAGTGTAAGCAGTTACAGTTTCATTGAAATCTGCAAGAGCAGTTAACATTGTTGATGTACTTGTAAGTTCAGTCAATTCTACTCTTACTCCTGTGATTGTTAAATCATCTTCAGGAACTACTTCAATACAAGCACCGTCCAGACAACCGTTTGGACATTCTACTTCACGTGACAATATATTGTCACCAGGTTCATTACAAAGATATTCTTTTAGAACAGTGGGAGAAACACATTCGTCAATTTCCGTTACATAAGGATTACCACTATCTGGACCCAACCAGTGACCAGAAGTTTCACCTTTATTATAAATATCCTCTTCAAGATCTGTCTCAGTACATGTTGGTTCAACAATTTCACTAACAACCATTGAAGATAACACATCATTGAAGTTAACGCCATCAACATCAACTAAACATTCAGAACCACCATTAAGTATAAGAGGTTCACCAGTAAGATCACCACTATCATACAATGCAACTTGATAACCAGGTGCAATGATTAAAGCAGATGCATCATTATCAAGAACACCAGCACCCACTAATGCGGCAGTATCATATGAACCAACTTCAAAATCTGTTGCCCAACCGTCGTCAAAAACAGCATCACTTTTACAATGTTGATAAAGTGTTAAAACAGTTTCAGGTTCTGCAACTTCACCAACAGTAATAGTTAAATCTTCAGCATTTTCAATAAGATCAACAGGTGCATCACTTAAAGAATAAATATCAAACAAAGAAAAATTCAAATCATAATCACCAGCTTCACTTGCTTGTAAAGCAATTCTTGCAATATCAAAAGTTTCAGTTTGTGCAGCTTCAAATTCTAAAGTCGCATATTCAAGCGATACTTGATTTTCATCACACTCAGAATTATTTAAAACTAATGCGTCTCCTTCGTCTGTTGCTTCCCAACCTAAATCAACACTTTCACGAACACAAGAAACACCTTCAGGTAAAGTTAAATTAAATCCAATAGCAACCGTTTCCGCTGCTCCAATATTAGCTCTCACAGTTAATGTAAATGGGCTATCTACAACAAAATTATCACCAGCAATTGCAACAAGACCTGCAGCACCTTCAACACCAGTATAAGCTTTCCCTACAGATGCAGGTTCAGCAACAAAAAGAATCACTACTAACGCCACAGCAATTAAAACTGATATAATAGCAACCAATAAAGGCCTATTAACCTCACCTTTTTCCGTTAATGGAAAAGGTTCATATGAATGAGGTGGCAGTGGTTTATGTTTCATTCTCTTCTTTACTGGTTTCTTTTTTGCCATTTTATTCTGTTAAAAATGCCTCTCTTAACAAGAAAGCTACCTGACTTACTAAAGGTAAGCTCCAACCATCAGTTTCAGCTTGATCATATAAAGTACCAATCGCTGTAAGGAAATCTTCTCTTGAACCGACTTCAGGATCAACAGCAACTTCACTACTTGTTATATTCTCACAATTTTCATCTAGAGCATAATAGTCTACATCAAGAACACTATCTAATAAACTAGATGAACTACCACTTTCAGTAGTTGTTCTTATTGGTGCATCAGCATTTTCAAATATTTCTCTAAACCCTGAAGTTTGAACAGTAGAAAATCCTTTTGTAGTTTTAATTGGTTTCAATTCAATTGCATCTGTAATTGAAAAACCAATTGCAGTAAGACAACTTGTTTTTGAAGTTATCCCAGAACCTCTAAGGTCTAGTTTTCCATCACCATCAGTATCACATCCACCTGCATAATCAATTTTACCATCATCATTATCATCAATACCATTATCACATGTACTTGTTCCAATAACAACATTTAGTACACAAGAAGAATGTTCATTACAATCTTTATCAGCACAGTTCAAAGCACCATCTTCATCATCATCTGTTACAGTAGTACAATCTTCAGTTGTAGGAGTTTCCTCAGGTCCTGGAGCAATAGTTACTGTAGCAGGAGGAAAGATCATATCCTCTGAACCAAGAACAGTTGTATCACCTAAATTAACTTGTACACCTACTAATTGCACAACTGTATCCGCTGTTGCTTGTAAAGTAACTGTCATTAAACCAGGAGTTGGCACAATAATAGGATCCATTTTAAAGAATCTGTAAAAACCATCCGAAGAAGCATCAATTAGCGACGAATCAAAAGATACACTTACCACTTCTCCCCCTACTCCGGGATCAACAGTTACACTCATACCAGATATCCCAATTTCAGGTAAGCTCTGTAAATCAACAACACAATCAAAGTTTTCACCAGAAGTTACTGAATCAGTTGGACAATTTACAGCAAAGTCAACAGCTAAACTTGATACAGCAAACGCTAAGATCATTAATAAGCCAAGTGGCAAGATTCTTCCAAAAAATTTATTGATTTTCATATTTAATTCCTCCTATCACCCACATGACACAATATCTGGTGCACCTAATGCTACTTGTGCAACTAAAATTGCATCATCTAATGTTACTCGCGTATCACAATCAAGATCAAGATCATCAATTGTTAAAGTATCAGGTATAGACACACCTAATGCTATCTGTGCAATCAAAATTGCATCATTTAAAGTTATCGTAGTATCTCCATCCACATCTCCTAACAATACAGGAACAGAACTATAATCACCATCACAAGCATTTCCAATATAATCACCATCGGTATCTTCTTGACCAGGATTAGCAATAGTTGGACAATTGTCAAAACCTTCAAGAGAGTTAGTCACACGATCACGACACATATAGACCGTTTCACCATGAATCCCTGCAGGAGTACATGAATTAACATCCAAATTCTCTAAAGTAAATGTTGCGTGAGT
>JABHXC010000015.1 GCA_018657475.1 Candidatus Woesearchaeota archaeon | reverse complement strand
GTATATAGCTGGGGATGAAACACCAGACGCTGAAGGTAGTACATCTAGTGTGGGAACTCCCACTGATGATGAACCAGAACCAGCAGAAGAAACTCCAGCTACTGAAGAACCAACTGAAGAATCTACTTCTTCTGAACAACCAACCGTAACAGAAGAGGAAGAATCAGATTTAAGAGAACAAACCCAACAAGACCTAGCTGGAGCATATGAACAACTAGAAGATCGTATTGGTTGGACCGATGAAGGAAACCTACTTATTGATGGTTTACTTGCTGAAATCACTACTACAGAAAATGGTTTGACAACAATAAATTTTCAACAAGTTTCTACAACTACTGAAGATGGTGGAACAGAAGGAGTTACATGGGTAGCTACCGAACATGGTATTATTGCAAAACAAACCGGTTCACAACAAGAAGCTGGAGTTGCTGAGTTATTTGGAGATCAAATACAATTTGATGAAGGTACTCCTATTGAAACTGTTTTGGCAAGTGAAAGCAGAACAGTATACTATGATGATGCAGAAGAAGGTAGCCCAGCACACTACTTAGAAATAACTGACAATCAAATTATTCGAACTAGAGATGATGGTACTGTAATAAATCCCTGGACAGAAATCAGTGACAATCGTGATACAGGAACAAGAACAGTATTGCATGGAAGTAGTGATGAAGGGGAGGATTTCGAAGCTAACAACGGCCTTCATTACAATCGAGATGGAAATATTGAATATGTAATGGACTTTGATGATGAAAGAATTGAATTATTAGATCGTAGTGGTAGAATTGTTGGTTTAGCTTACCAAAACAGAGATGGTAGTATTGATTATTATGTTACTAATGAAGATGGTAGCCTTAGTGCTACAAGAGATGGAGATCCTATAACAAACCCACTTCCAGAAAGAGTAGCTCAAGCACAAGAACGTGCAGATAGTGATGGTGCTACCGAGGTACTTCAGTCGATTTACACAGCAACTTCAGCAACAAGAGATTTTCCAGCGTTAAGTAATTTAATCTTTGGCGGAACAGGAGTGCAAGATTGGTTAAGTGATGCAGAACAAAAGTTTACTCCTTTACTTGGAGAAGTCTGGTTCCCTGCACTAATCTGTGAGAATGTTAGGGGTTTAGATATCGAACCTGAAGGGGTAGCAATATTAAGAACACCTTCTGGTATAGATAATGCGGTAGCAAGTATTCAAGTAGAAAGATCAGGTGATCCCTCACCAATACTTTGTTCAAGAAACCCTGACGAATTAGCAGAAGAAGAGTTTATTTGTGGTAGAGATCAAGTATGTGTTGAACAATTCTGCTATCCAACTGATGAAAATGGTAGACAAACATCAGAAGATCCTGCAACTGGATACTTTTACAAAATCACTTGGGGTGTGAAAGCACCAGCCGATGAACGGTTAACCCCATTTAGAGATGAAAAGGCAGCAGTTAGTTTCAATGTTTATCTTACTGAAGGAACAAGAGATGGTGTCTCTATTCGTGATACGCCTTTGTATAGAAAAGATGGTGATATTAATGGTCCAATTAGGTTAAAGAACGGTCAATCCGATAATCAATTAAAAATAGCATATTCAACTGCAGAGTACAAAGAAGCATGTATCAAATGGCAAAACCCACCTTTATCTAGAGGGGATAGAGAACCTGGAGCAGGTATTGGAACGAATGTTGAAATGCCTGACCTTTGTTACGAAACAGATATCTCTAAAGTAGGTATAGTTAATTGGGAAAAATCTGGTAACCAACCTTCATCAACAGTTTCAGGTGGCGAAGTTGAAGAGTTAGATATCTATTAACTAGTTCTGTCCCTGTTTAAAAACCAAAATCTTTATATACTATTGTCTCATAACTGAGACATATGGTTCAAAAAAGAAACAATCTCCAATTAACAATTATTGAACTTTTGCTAAAAGCAGATAATCATGTTCGAGGTATTGCTAAAACGCTGGAAGAATCACATTCTACTGTTTCAAGGAAATTAAGCAACCTTAAGAAAGAGAATGTGATTGATTCTAGAAATGAGGGAAAGAATAAAATTTATTTTTTAAAAAGTAATCTAATTTCAAAATCTTATATCCTACAAGCAGAGCTGCATAAACTGACAAAATTATTGTTACACCATCAAGAATTAGAGATTATTTTTGAAGATATTTTAAAAAACACTGATGAAAAATTAATTGTATTGTTTGGTTCTTACGCAAAAAATTTAGCAAAAAAAAATAGTGACATAGATATTTATATTGACACTAAAAATAGGGCTGTTAAGAGATCTATTGAAGAAATACATTCAAAGATTAGTGTTAAGATTGGAACTTTTGATTTTACTTCTCCATTAGTAAGAGAGATTGTAAAAGATCATGTTATTTTAAGAGGGGTTGAAGTTTTTTATGAAAAAGTAGGTGACTTTAGGTGAACAACTTCATTAACAAACTGAAATCTGAAGATAAAATTGAACTAGTTGACCCATCTGTTGACATTTGTAATTCATATTTAGAAAAATCATCAAACTGCCTGAAATCAGCAAAATTATTGTTACAAAATAATCTTTATGAAAATTCTATTGGAATGTCTTATTATGCAATGTACAATTTGCTTCTTGCATTATTATTTAGAACAGGCATTAAATGTGAAAATCATAGTGGTTCAATTCTTTTACTAAAATTGTTGTTTGGAAAAAATGTTTTGTTTAAATTAATTTCAGATGCAAAAAGGGAAAGAATTGATAAGCAATATTATATAACAACAGAAAAAGATGAAATATCAAAAGAAATCTCTGATCAACTGTTAGATAATGCAGAGGATTTCAGTTTAAAGATGAGGGTTGTTATAAAGAATTTGAATAATGATTCTATTGAAGAATTAAGAAAAAAATTAAGATCTATTTAGTTTGTGTATCTAATATAAATTGAAATTAATAAAATTCAACTGGTAATCTTTTTATACATCAACAATTATTAAAACAAGCTAATGGAATATTATACACAATCTGCGGATAAAATTCTCACATTGCTTAAAACTTCTAGCAAGGGCATTAGTAAAGATGAGGCTGAGCAAAGAGTACATAAATATGGCTTGAACGAAGTGCAAGCTGAAAAATTAACTAGTCCTTTCAAGATTCTTTTAGAACAATTTACTAGTCCTTTAGTTTGGATACTTATAGTAGCGTTCATCATATCTTTATTCCTGCATGAAACTGTCGATGCAGTAGTTATTTTATTAATAATTCTGTTAAACGCAATTCTTGGCTTTGTCCAAGAGTATAGGGCAGAACAGTCTATTGAAGCTTTGAAAAAAATGGCATCTCCTAAAGCTATAGTTCTAAGAGATGGCCAACAAATGAAGATTGATAGTAAGTATGTTGTCCCTGGAGACATTTTAGTTTTAGAAACTGGCGAGAAAGTTCCTGCTGATGCAAGGTTGATTGAAATTCATCAACTACAAACGCAAGAAGCAACGTTAACTGGTGAATCCTTACCTAATGTTAAAGATCTTAATACATTACCTACAAAAACCCCTTTGGCAGATAGAAAAAATATGGTGTACGCCACTACTATAATCACTGAAGGTAGAGGTTTCGCGGTTGTAACTTCTACCGGTATGAATTCTGAAGTCGGTAAAATTGCTACACTAATTAAACAGGCACATCCTAAATTAACTCCATTACAAAAGAAACTTAGAGACCTTGGAAAATATCTTACTATTGCAGTAGTAATAGTTGCAATTGTAGTTTTCTTAGCAGGTCTATTATCAGGAAAAACTATTTCAGTTATGATTCTTACCGCTATTGCTTTAGCAGTTGCAGCTATCCCGGAAGGTTTACCTGCCGTAATTACTATCTCTTTAGCTCTAGGCGTACAAAGAATGGTCAAGCGTAATGCGTTAGTAAGAAAACTTCCTTCTGTAGAAACTTTGGGTTCTGTTACAGTTATTTGTACGGATAAAACTGGTACTTTAACTCATAATGAAATGACAGTAACAAAACTTTATGCTAACGAAACTGAGTACACAATCACTGGTTCAGGTTATAGCAGAGAAGGAATATTTCTAATAAACAAAAAACAAGCAAAAACAGAACCACTACAAAAATTGTTAGAGATAGGTATTCTTTGTAATGATGCACAATTTTCTCCAGATAAAAGTGTTATTGGCGATCCAACTGAAGCAGCATTAATCGTTTCAGCAGAAAAAGCGGGTGTGAAACCAACAACAAAACGTGCTAACGAAATCCCGTTTACATCTGAAAGAAAGATGATGACCACTTTTCATAGTATCAATAAAGAAATTTATTCTTATACTAAAGGTGCACCAGATATTATTCTTGAACAATGTTCAAAACAATTGGTTAATGGTAAAGTTTACAGGATTACAAGAGAAGATAGAAAAAAAATTCTTGACCAAAATGAAAAATTTGCAAAACAAGCTCTAAGAGTTCTAGCTTTTGCTTATAATAAGAACAAAGGTAAAGCTGATGCAGAAAAACAAATGGTTTTTGTTGGTTTGCAAGCTATGATTGATCCTCCAAGAGAAGAGGCGAAAGATGCTATTAAAAGATGTCATGAAGCTGGCATTAACGTTATCATGATTACTGGTGACCACCTTACCACTGCACAAGCTATTGCAAAAGAACTTAACATTGAGGGTGAAGCAATTACTGGCCAAGATTTAGACCAAATCAAAAATTTAAATAAGAGAATAAATAAAATTGGCATTTTTGCTAGAGTTAATCCTGAACATAAATTAAGAATTGTTGGTGCGTTAAAGAAAGCACACCATGTAGTTGCTATGACTGGTGACGGAGTTAATGACGCTCCAGCATTAAAGAAAGCTGATATTGGTATTGCAATGGGGAAATCCGGTACTGATGTTGCTAGGGAAGCTGCTGATATGATTCTTACTGATGACAATTTCACTTCCATAGTTAATGCGGTTGAAGAGGGCAGAGGAATTTTTGACAACATCAGAAAGTTTGTAAATTATCTTCTTTCAAGCAATTTGGGAGAAATAACTGTAATTTTATTAGCTTCATTATTTTTGTTACCTTTACCTTTAACTGCAATTCAAATTTTATGGGTAAATTTGATCACTGACGGTTTACCTGCTACTGCATTAAGTTTAGACCCACATTCTAAAGGTATTATGAAACGTAAACCTCGTTCTCCAAGAGAAAGTATACTCCCTAAACAATTACGTTGGGACATTATTGGTTTTGGTGTTTTAATGGGTGTTGCATGTTTAGTTTTATTTTGGCTCTATCAAGGTTCAGGGATAATGAAAGCACAAACCATGGTATTTACAGGGTTAGTAATGTTTGAGTTAGTTAGGTTGGGAACAATTAGAGGTAAATACAAGTTAGGTTGGTTTAGTAATAAGTGGTTAGTTGCCGCAGTAGTTTCTTCAATAGTTTTACATCTTTTAACAATTTACACTCCGTTAAATAAAGTCTTTAACACAACGGCTTTAGCCGCAGTAGATTGGTTATTCCTTCTAGTAGGAGCCGTTATTGTGTACTTAATCTATAAATTTGGAACTTTAATTGCGAGGAAAGTTACAACATGATCTGGCTATTAATTTTAATCCTACTTGTAGCTTTTTTGCTTATCTGGAAAGGTTCAGATTGGTTAACAGATTCATTAATCCCTGTTGCAGACCGTTTAGGTACAAGCTACATTGCCGTAACAACATTAATTGTTTCTTTTCTTCTTAGTCTTCCAGAAATATTTAGTGCAGTGTATGCCTATTCATTTGGTTTCTTAGAGATTGGTATTGGTGTTATTATTGGTTCAGTTATAATGAACATTGGTTTGGGCATTGGCGTTTCAGCTATCATTAAACCTCTTAAAGTTGAGAAAGCAGTAGTTATCCGTGACGGTATTTTCATGGTACTTGCAGCAGCTGTTGTGTTAATTATGGGTTCAGATTTACAATTTCAAAGATCAGAGGGGATGGTTCTTCTCTTTTTGTTCATTCCTTATGCATTGAATGTGTTTGCGTTTGAAAGATGGAGACCGAAGAAAAGTCAAAAGTTAAAAGTTAAGCAACTTAAGAAAAGCCTTTCACTTATTGGCCATTTACCTTGGAAATTTAAACCGTCAGTAAAAACATTTCTGATAGGAACAGTTCTTTTGTTAGGAGGTTCATACCTTTTCTCATATGCTTTAGTTGGGATTGGAAAAGCTTTACCTATTTCTGGTTTAATCATAGGTCTTGTCATTGGTGCAATTGGTACTGGGATTCCTAACATTGCTGCTGCAGTGCAAGGTACAAGAAAAGGCTTTCAAGATGCAGCTATTACTGAAACGTTTGGTTCAAACATCTTTACACTCTTAATTACTTTAGGCATTTTAGTAATTCTGCAACCTTTTTCTATTGCTGGTAGAATTTTTTACTTTGATTTAACTTGGATGATTATTATGCACCTTCTTTTAATTGCATTTATCTTTAAAGGTTATTGGTATAAAGAAGAATCCATTACAAGATATGAGGGTGTTGCTTTACTAGTTTTCTACTTAGTCTTAATAATTCTAAATGTTATTGGGATTTAACCAAAATATCTTGCTTTTGCTTCAGTAATTTCTTTAGCTCTAGCAGCAGAAAAATATTCAGATAATTGTGTGTATATTTGTTCAGTTTCTTTATCTACAGATTGTCTTACTACGGTTAATGCTTCTTTAAAGTTCGCCATTGTAATTTTTTTTGCAGTAGAATCTGCCCTTAATGCAATCATTGCTGCTTCTCTACATACACCTTCAATATCAGCACCAACATATCCTTTAGTATTGTGTGCAAGTTTTGTAAGATCAACATCTTCTGCAATTGGCATTTTTTTAGTATAAATCTCAAAAACTCTTTTCCTACCAGCTTCATCAGATACTGGTACTAATAAAATTCTATCAAATCTTCCTTGTCTTAATAATGCTGGATCAACAATGTCGGGTCTGTTAGTAGCTGCAATAACTACAACATCATTTAATGATTCTAAACCATCAATTTCAGATAACATTTGGTTAACTACTCTTTCTGTAACGTTGTTGTCCCCGTTAGAATTTCTTCTTGGAACAACGGCATCAATTTCATCAAAAAATAATATTGTCGGTGCGGTTTGTCGCGCTTTACGAAATATCTCCCGTACTGCTTTTTCAGATTCTCCAACCCATTTAGAAAGTAATGAAGGACCATTTACCAAAATAAAATTTGCTTCTGATTCTTTTGCTACTGCTTTAGCTAATAATGTTTTTCCAGTTCCCGGAGGACCATATAATAATATTCCTCTTGGTGGCCGAATACCCATTCTTTTAAACGCTTCAGGTTTTTTTAATGGCCATTCTACTGCTTCTTTAAGTTTTTCTTTAACATCTTCTAATCCACCAATATCGTTCCATCCAACGTCAGGAGTTTCAACTAATACTTCCCGCATAGCTGATGGCCTAACTGTACGTAATGCTTCCACAAAATCTTTTTGTTTAACTAATAACTTTTCAAGTATCTCTTTTGGTATAGATTCTCCTTCTTCAATACCTTTCTTTTTCAATTCAGGTAATATCCGTCGTAATACTATCATTGCTGCTTCTTTTGTTAATGCAGATAAATCTGCACCTACAAAACCGTGTGTAACTTTAGCAATATCTTTCAATGATATACTTTTTGCTAATGGCATGTGTCTTGTATGGATTTGTAAAATTTCTAATCTACCTTTTTGGTCTGGAACACCAATCTCCATCTCTCTATCAAATCTTCCAGGTCGACGTAAAGCAGGATCAAGTAAGTTTGGCATGTTAGTTGCAGCAATTAAGATAACTTTTCCTCTTGACTTTAAACCGTCCATTAAACCTAACATCTGTGCAACTACTCTTTTTTCTACGTCACCTTTAGCTTCTTCTCTTTTGGAAGCTATGGCATCAATTTCGTCAAAGAATATAATTGAAGGTGCATTTTTTTCTGCCTCTTCAAACTTTTTCCGTAAGTTAGCTTCTGACTCTCCATAAAATTTACTGATAACTTCAGGTCCGTTAATTAAGATAAAATGTGAATTTGTTTCTGAAGCTACAGCTTTTGCTAATAATGTTTTTCCTGTACCTGGAGCTCCGTGTAATAACACTCCTTTTGGAGCTTCAATCCCTAACCGTTCAAACACTTCTGGATGTTTTAGTGGCAGTTCTACCATCTCACGAACTTTTTTAATTTCTTCTCCTAGTCCACCGATATCTTCATAATTAATACCTAATCCTAATGTTTCATCTTCAACAACATCTACTGCTTTTGGGTTAAATTCAACTTCTGTCTCTTTAGTAATTACTACAACAGACTTTTTAGGATGTACATCAACTACCATAAATTTGATATCACCAAAACCAAAACTGGCAAATTGTGATTCCATCATGTAAAAAATGTCATTAACTTCTCTGCCTGAAGCATCTACTCTTCTTCTTGGCCTTCCTAATGAAACTAAATCCCCTTTAGATAATGCTTTACCTTGTAACCCTTGCTTAAATAAATGTGAACTTGCTTTAACTAACACTCCTTTAGTTGCAGGAGCAATAACAATTTTCTTTGCTGGTTTAATTTCAGCTTTTCTAATTTTAACCAATTCACCAATGGAAGTTCTTGCATTTCTTCTGGTGTTTCCATCCATTCTGACAATGTTTAATCCAATATCTCCTGGGTAAGCTCTGTCAACGATTGCTGCAGTAACCCGTTCACCCTGAATTTCAACTACATCACCTGGATTTACTCCTATCTGTTTCATAAAAGTAGAATCAGTTTTAACAATACCTCTGTTAACATCATCCTGTACAGCTTCCATGACTTTTAACTGAATTTCTGGCTTGCTCATTTCTAAATCCTCAGAGGGAAAGTGCTTTATAAAGATAACGGAAGTGGAAAACACTAGTACGATTTTATAGAAAAATTAAACTTTTTTTTCAGAAAATAAGTAATATAAAAAGAAAAAAAAATTTAAGCTGTTTTTCTCAACTTAGGTAATGGTAATGGTGAAGGCAAGTTTACTTCCTCACTAATTTTAACAGCTTGGATGTTACCTTTATGTAACACAGCATTTACAATTTGTTCCATATACTCTTGCGGTACTTTTTTGTCTTTATTCCAAGAATCAAGAATTGTTTTCACGTTTTCTTCACTTTCAACGAATAATACTTGCCCTTCAACAGCAATTTTTCCTAAATTAGGTTGATAATCGCAATCAAATGTGAATGTAAATCTTAACCCTTTTTTACCTTCTGAAGAAAATTCCATCTCTTCAACATTCTTTATAGAAGCCGTATTATTAATCTTTACTTGGCCACCTTTTGCCTGTAAATCTCTTTCTGCGTGTACTTTATGTAAATTAATTTTAACAATTGTCATAGTAAACCACCTTTTGTTGTTTTTAAGTTTGGGGGAGTGTTGGCTTTATAAATTTTCCTTTATGGAATCATACATCTTTAACCGTTACTTTTTTATAGGGGTGACAAACTGACTTTGATATGAGTGCTCCATTAAGTTTTTGGCAAGGAAAAGATTATCAGTTACATCTTCAAGTAGATAGTGATGCTTCCGATGGCGAACGTCTCGATCAATTTTTCAAAAAAGGATTTGAAAGACACGATTTTGTTTGTGGTGAACCTTTAGGTGGCAGAATTCAAGATGGAACTTATGTTACCAGTTGGTGGGGCTTAGCAGAAACATTCTTTGGTCATTTTACTTCTAATGAGTTTACAGATTTATTAGAAAAGTATACAGAAGATCCTGAAAGTCCTCAAGAAGAACGTGTTCTAAAAACAGTCCGGAGTTTAGACGATTTCTTTCATTACGGTTATATGTTTGATTCACAACGTCGTGCAGGGCGATGGCACTTCTGGCAAATTTATGCTCCAGATTACACCACAGAAGAATTAACAAAGATTATTCCTTATCGTTTTCGTAGTAGAACTGTTGCTAAAAACTTTTCTATAGCTAAAAACACTTCTCCTCCACTAGTTGGAAATCATAAAATGGAAGCAATGGCTAAATTGCATAATTATTCGGGGATTGATCAACAAGATGAGATCGCTTTACAATTGATTGGTCATACATTTTGTCCTACGGAAGCTAATATATTACAAAGCAAACTTTATCGAAGATGGGCACATCCAATGGTGTTATTGAACCGTACTTTGCCTGATAGAGTAAATGGTTGGACTCCTACCGCAACTACAGATAATTGGGTTTTAGAAACATTATCACAAATGTATCCAAAATGGAATAATAGTCTTTACACAAACGAAGGAATGCCAAAAGATTTTTCTCCAGAATATATCATGTTTAGTTAGAACTTCAATCCCATTAACTTATACACTAACTTAGCTAATGAATAAGCTTCTGATCTAAAATTATCAACAGGAGCAAATTCTACTACATCTGCTCCAATAACTTCTTTACAAGAAAATATTAATTCTAATATCTCAATAACTTGGTTCCAAGTAAACCCTCCTGGTTCAGGAGTTCCAGTATTTCTTATAAATGATAGATCAAAAACATCAACATCAATAGAAATGTAAATTTTATCCTTCAATTTAGGCAAGATCTCTTTAACTTTATCTAATGAATAATTATAACTTTGAATTAAATGAACATCACCATTACTTTTAACAAATTTCATTTCATCAACATCCATTGCTCTAACTCCAATTAATGCTAAAGAATGTTTCTTACTAATTTGTTTACTTACACATGCATGGTTTAATGAAGAACCGTTCCAAGAATCTCTTAAATCACTATGTGCATCTAAAACAATAACAGAAAAATCATCATGAACTTCTTCCATCCCTTTAACAGTTCCAATAGTTACAGAATGATCGCCACCTAAACTAATCACAAATTTATTTTTATTCTTACTAATTACATTACTTACATTATCAATCATCTCTTCAGCAGTATTTCCAGTAACAGAATCTAGTAAAGAAATTCCTTCTATGAAAGGTTCACAATTTAATTCACAATCATAATATTCTAAATGTTTACTTGCTGCAATTATCTCCTCTGGTCCTTTAGAAGTCCCTTTACCATAAGTAACATCTTTTTCATATGCAATTGGCAATATCGCAAACTTTCCTTTCCTGTACTCTTCCGGTAAATTCATCCAATTCATAGTGTGTGGTCTTTACGTATGTCTGTTCTTTCAACAAGTTTTCCATAATCATATGTGATCTTCCCTTTATAATTATCAAGATCAAAATTTTCACGGTCATAGGTTGCTTTGTAGTGAATCACACGTACACTACTTCTTCCAAATCCATTTGGAAAGTAAGAGGGAATAATTGGAAAGTCATCTCTGTGAACATAAATTAAAGAATGTCTAAATAAATCTTTAAAAGGTCTTGGCTTTATGATCTTCCCACAACGAACTCCTCTCTCTTCAAATATTCCCATAACATCTTCAAATGATATGCCTGCAAATTTTGTTAAATTTTTTAAAGTTTTTTTTCTTTTACTCATTCTACAATCTCCGTTTCTATTTTATCTAAATCACAAAATTCAGTGGTAAAGTTATAAGCCCCTGCATTTAAGAAAACCAAACTATCACCCACTTGAGGATTATCTAAATAAACTCTGTAACGAAACAAGTCCATACTGCATGGAGTTATTCCTTTAATCACAAATGGCTTTCCTTCTTTATTTAACTCTCCTTCAACTAACAATTTTACGGGAACAATTAACGCGTCCATATCAGTGTTATACACGGATGCATTAACAATTAAATTGTTTGAATGTTTCCCAACAATTGTGGTCACTAACTTCACTGCAGGTGCAGCAATGAACCTTCCCGGTTCAATTATCAAATTAATCTTTTTCTCTAATAACCATTCTTTTAACAAATCAATCTTGTTAAAAATCCCTGAAACAACTTTTACATTAGTGTTAGCATATTCAGATGGTAATCCTCCACCAATATTCATAAACTTAATTTTCTCTAAAACATCATTATCTAATGCAGAAGAAATTTCATATTGATAATTCCATTCTGCCATGTTTTGTGTTTTTCTGTGAAAGTGTACTCCTAATGCAGAAATATTTGGATGATCAATTAAAGTTCTAACTTTTTCATTAATCGTAGAAGAAGACATTCCAAATACAAAATATTTTTCTGTACGTAATGTGTGTTCTTTCAATTTCAATCTTAAGAACAATGTAATCATAACATCACTCTTTCCTAAGTAAGCTAACAACGTTTCAAGATCCTGTTCATTATCTACTGCAAATTTGTTTATTCCTAATGAGACTAAAGAAGCAACTTCTTGTACTGTCCAAGCTTGTGCAAGAAACAATACTCTAGACTTATCTTTAACATTCTTCAACTCATTTTTCAGATGTATGCTAAACCAACAATCATTATTCTCTTCTAACACTGATGTAACTAACGGATTTGTTTTACTACTATAAGAAACTATTGAGCAATGCTCTTTAACTTTATTATATTGTTTTAGTACTACTGATTTAGATAATATAAATTCAGGTTTCATTCTCCGTCCTCTAATAACTGGTGAATTGAGCTAATTTCCAATATGCACGTCTTAATGTAGGTAGGCATTCCTTCCAATGATTCTGCTCCACATCTTCCTTCACCGCAAGTTGTATTACATTTTATCATGATGTCTCCTTTATGACTTTGGTATGTTTCATTAAATCTGATGGCTTCTCCATTACCTGACCAATCTAATATCGCTTGTTCTGCACCAATATCATAACCTTTTTGCTCACTCTTAAGCCACTTATATTCTGCAATTTCACGTTCTTGCAATGCCATCTTCCTACGATATTCAATCAGATTCATTTACAACAATCCCTCCTCACTCAACACTTCAAGTGCCCGAATCATAACTAATGGAAACATTATGGTCACGTCACCAATAACTGTAGCAACGTCAGAATCATCTTTTACTTTTCCCCACGACTTAGCTTCATCTGTGGTTGCACCTGACATACTACCACTAGTTTTCTGTGCAGTAGTCATGTACACTGCATATTCAGCACCACCATTCAATAATGTACACAAAATAGCATGATGTTTAGAAATTGAACCACCTAATGCTATTACTGCTTTCTTTTCATCATGAGAACTACTAAACAATATGTTCCCAAAATCTTTCACGACATCAACAACAAAATCTTTGTGTTACTGTTGATATAAATATAAATGAAAACCAAAAGCACCATCAGTAATTGCAGGACAAAATATTGGAACATCGTTTTTAGCTGCCTGATACAATATTGAATTAGTATCATCTAATAACAAACCAATTTCTTTTAACAAATCTGAAACTGCCCAACGTTTTTGCTTCAAATAAAGCTTATCTAACACTGGAGTTAACCAATCTTCAAAGTTCATGTATGCTTCATTGTTAATCAATAAATTTCCAACCCTGTTAACTCCCTGTTCATGTAATTCAACATCATCTTGACTAAATCTACCAATTTTAAATTTCTCACCAGTAGCTTTCATGATATCTTCTTCAATCCCGCCTACTGTAGTTACAATTACATTAGCTATCTTCAAATCAATCAACTGAGCAAAAAATCCTCGTAATCCAGAAGTTACCATGTTTGAAGTAAATGTTAAGTAAATTTTAGCATTATTTTTCTTCATTTTCACAATAGCTTCTGCTGCTCTTGCTAATTCTACTGATTGAAAACCAATGTGATTATACTGACTAACTAAATCTTTAACTGTTATTCCTTGTGTCCATTTAAAATCTTTAACCTGTTGCATAATAACCCTCTAACACTCCAAAAACTACCTAAAAGAAATAATGTACTTATGATCCTGACTTTCTAACTGAATCCATTATAACTAAAATAACGTACTTACTTTAAATATCTTTCTTAAGGTAAGGCTTCATCCGGAATAACACTTTTTTGTATACTGGCGCCAATTGAGGCGCATTTTGTGAGCAGGGCACGGCACCTTAGATTTTACTCACCATATTCGTAAAATGTGCCTCCTTTGGCACTGCTCACAAAATCCACGCGCCGTGCTCCAGTATACAAATCTATTCTATTCCGGATGAAGCCTTAAGGTAAGTAAATTCTCCAATTTTTTCTGTAATCAACACTATGAACTCTTGTAACTGTAACAACTCTACCTAATGCATCATGATACTTAAGATTTTCAAGTCCTGTTCTCTGATTATCTTCTCCAACAATAATATCGGTTATATCAGTATCAGAAGTTAAAGTTAATTCATGAACTTCATTACTAATCCCATAATCACTAATTACCAAATCAGGATACTCTCCTGTAACATTCTGTAGATCAACCGGAAGAACATCTAACAATCTTTTAATACCTCTTTTAATCGCTTTTCTATTTTTCTTAGGCAAGCACATCCCATCAATACTTGTTTTATTTCTCATTATTCTGTGCTACACTCATCTGCTGAGTTAGTAATGGTTACATCATCACCATTACGCATGATTAAAACATTCAAGTGGTAAGCATTTACAACTGATATTCTACTTTCACTAAAAGAAGTTTGGCCAAAAAAATCTGCACTGCTAGGAGCTACATTTTGTAAATTATATCTAATCATACTTCCAAGATTCTTTGTATCTTCTCCACCTCGTCCGTTCGAACATGAAAAATTGAACCATCTAACATCGGGCAAAAGATTTCCCAGATAATTAGAAATTTCATCATCACCCACATCTAATGTTGTTCGTTCATCTACCGCTGGTTCAATTCCAATTGCTTGTGAAAATCGAAGTGAAGTTTGAGTACCATGACCAGCAACTACCACCGCTGATATATCTGGTGTACTAATAAGAGCCCCATAAAATTCTTTTTCGTATCTAACAAGAACAAAGTTTACATCATAGTTTTGATACATTGTTCTTAGTAAATGCCCACTAATGTAAAACGCATTATTCTCTCTTTCACCATCTGATGAAATATCACTGCAGGGGTACGCGACAACTGCGTTAGGTCTTTTTGTATCTTCAAATGTCCCCAAAGGTAAATGCTCAATTCCTTTCCTATCTAAAAAACTAGATACTCTTTCCAGATCAATCGTACACGGAAGATCTTCTTCAAAAAAACATTCCTGTATTGGTTGATTCTCTGATCTAGATTCTTCTTCCACTATCTGAACTGGGGGATTCAAAGCTGTTGGTACAAAATTAGGATCATATCCACAGTCCCCTATAACCCCTAATAATGCAATGGCGGTCAATGTACTTTTAATTTTTTTACCCATGATTTTATCTCTAGAACATCTAACCCTAAAAAACCATTTTGAACAAAACTTTAAATATTTTTTTGTTAATTCCAATTAAAAAGATTTAAATCCAAGTACATTTCTAGTATAATATGCAATTAGTCGATGTCCATTGTCATTTGAACCACATACTATTCAAAGATGATTTAAAACAAGTTCTAGAAAGAGCACAAAAAATCGGTCTAAAAGCAATTCTTGTTTCTGGAGTTAATCCTCAAGATAATAAAGAAGTCCTAGAACTAACAAAGAAACATGAGATTCTAAAAGCCTCATTAGGGATATATCCTATTGATGCTTTAGGGTTAGCAGAACCAAACCCTGGTTTACCAGAACAAAAAGGACCAATCAATTTAGAAGAGCAGTTTAAGTTTATAGAAGATAACAAAGAAGACATCGTTGCCATAGGAGAAATTGGTATGGATTTTAAAGAAGCAACGAAAGAAAACACTTACAATCAACAATCAGAGAACTTTAGAAAAATTATCCAATTTGCAAAAAAAATTAACAAACCAATTGTTATCCATTCAAGAAAAGCTGAAGCAGAATGTTTAGAAATTTTACAACAAGAATTACCAATGAATAAAATTGCAGTAAATTTACACTGTTTCAGTGGAAAAAAGAAATTAGTTAAGAAAGCAGTAGAACTTGGTTATTACTTTTCTATTCCTCCAAATTGTGTTAAAGCGCAACAATTTCAAATGATAATTGAATTAACACCAATAACACAATTACTAACTGAAACAGATTCACCATGGCCATCACATAATAACGAAAGAAACGAACCATCAAATGTGATTGAATCAATTAAAGTTATTGCTAAAATAAAAAACATTTCAGTTGAAGAAGCTTCTAACCATATCTGGGATAATTATCTCCAATTTCTTGGAGAAAAATAAAGTAAAACTGACCTTAATGGTGGTAATAAACGTGATTCTATTGTGTCAACAGTAACTGTTTGATATTGTCCCATCATAAATGTACCACGGTAATGTTCCATTGCGATAGTACCTCTCTGATGATTTCTTTGCATTAAATCAATCATTTCTGTTTTTCCTGTGTTAAACCCATGCCCAGGTAAATCTTTTTTTAATCCGCGGAAAAGATCTTTACGAAATAAATAAGCAACCTTAGGCTGTTCAATTATTATCTGTAAATTATAACTGTCTTGTCCTTCATTTGTAATCTCTGAAATTCCAACAATAAATGGGGCGGCACCTTTATCTCTTTTGGATGCTAAGTATGGTTGACAACAATCAAGAACTTCTTTTGCTCTTTCGATAGAAGACGGAGAAAAATTTCCTTCCGGAGTAACCCTACATATCTCAGAACTCATCTCGTTATTTAAATCAAATTGTTTTTAAATCTTCCCATCGGCATCTAATGAGTTATACAAGAATCCATGTAACACATAATCAGGATCATACAATAATCCTGCAACTGCTTCTTTTAATGCATAAGCATCTTTATAATCAATCACTGCTTTCAATTGTTTGTCATTAAAATTTTTATCAATAAAGAATTTTTTACAATAATCAAATTCAGATTTTTTCATTTCATCTAAAACGTCCCAATCATGTCTTAACCTTGCATCATACTTTTTTATTATCCCTTGAAATAATCTGAATGGATGTTGTTGATTTGTATCAATTTCAGTTATTTCCCATAACCCTTGAATTTCAAAAACAAATTTCTTAAAAGCTAAATGTAACATTGAAGTCACATCGTGTATTCCTTGCTTTCTACAAAGTTGTAATAAAGTTAAGAATGCATCATATGTTGCTTTACAACATTTGTTAAATAACCTTTCTTCTGGTAAACAGCTTGCTAGGTCTAAATTTTCTTTACCTAACATCTCTATTAACCATTGTTTTACATTATTTAATATGAATAATGTTTTGTAACATGTATGCATTCTTCCAGGTTCATCAAAAGATTCAATACATAATACATTATGAATTCTGTCAGCCAATTTAACTTGTAATGCTTTCTTTTGAATATCTTTGTCAGGGAATGTAAATATTCCACTTATTGATTTGTAATAGAAATGTCTTTTTTGTCTTGTTAATAATTTTGTAATTGCAACAATTTCTTCTGCTGCACTAACTTGTAACTGTTTTTCAACACAAAAATCATTCATTTCTTTTAAGAACGCTTTTTGTAATTGAGTTTCATATATGTCTAATTTTGTTTTTCCAAGTTCATCTGTTGTAATATTTTGTTCTAATTGATGGATATCTACTAATTCCTCAATATAATCATGTACTAACCCTGCACATAACGTTATTTGATTCGTTATTCCTGCTTTTTTTAGGTTAATTACAACATTAATTGGATGAATAAACGGGTTTTCACCATTTTTTCTTCTTGGAACTTGTTCATATAACTTTTTAGTTTTATCATATAAGAAAGAAAATAATGGGAATAATTGATCATTTGTAGAGAGTAATTCCTCTTTTTGCCATACACGCCGTTCTGGCTGCCAATGTTGTAACACCTTAAATATTTGGTGTTCAGGGGTATCCATTCATACTACATAGTACATGAAGATTTAAACCTTTTTATCAAAATATTTCAAAAGCAGCCATCAGTTCATGAGTTGCATAAATAATTATTTCTTTCTGATTTTTAAACTGTTTTTCATTTGACCAAATTGGACAACGTAAATAAAGAGCTAATGCAAAATAAACTATGTCCTTTGGATCTGGACAAATATGTTCTGCTTGTTCTCTAAATCCTAAAAAATCTTCTTCAGGAACAATTTTAATATTATTTTTAAGAATTGAGTATAACCAATCAAATTCTTCAATCGTTAATTTTGATTTTTTAATAATCTCTCTTCTATTATTTCTTAGTTCTTCAAAAAGTAATTGAGGGGAAAATAAACTTAATCTACTATCAAAGAAAAGATCAATTGGCTTTCCTGGTTTTATGAGCATAGCTATTAAGACATTAGCATCTGTAATAACCTGCATAATTACATACTCCTAAACTTCTTTGCCATATTCACACTAATTTTCTTTGATATTTCCTGAACATCTTTTGTAGTTAGCTTACTCTTACTGGATAATTCTTTTAGTATCTCTACTTCTTTCAATTTTTCTTCAAATGCTTTTCTTGCTACTGCAGACCAATTAATTTCATTTAATTGATTCATTCTTATTTTCATATTATTTTCCACCGAAACTGACATTGTTCCCATTTTGCATATACCTCCAAAATTGTTATTTTTATTATAATTAATAATTATATTATTTAAACTTTTTTCTAAATTTCCAACAATTATGGCTAGAGACTGTTATCTAAGCAAAAGATTTATAAACCACTTCGAGAAATTTCCAGATATGGAATTTACTGTTCTTGAAGAAAGCAAAACTAGACTAGTGTTTAAGTTAAAAGATGAAACCCATACTTTCTGTAATGCATTAAAACACGCTTTGCAACAAGTTGATGGTGTTTATATTGCAACTTATAAAATTGATCATCCATTAGTTGGTGTTCCTGAATTTCTTATTGAAACAAAAGGTGTTGAACCTAGAGCTGCTATCAAGAAAGCTTTAAAATCATTAAAGAAGCAAGCAACTGACTTCAAGAAAGAAGTTAGTAAATTGTAAGATTTCTTAATTTACTTTCTAGAAAGATTAAACTTAACACTAATATGAAAATTCTAGTGTTTTTTAATCATTTATTATTTTTTAAGAAATTTATATTGTTACAAAGGGATAAAAGAAACATTGTAATGCTTAAAAAATTATATCCACTTTCTTCTCTTATATAGTTGAATTCCTTTTTTCAGGGCATCTTCTATTTGATTTTCTAACTCTTCATTTAATGATTTAATATGGAAACATGATTTGCCTTTTAATAATGACAATAATTCTGGTTTAAAAACATTCTTAAGCTTTGTATTTGTGTAGATTGGCATGAAGTAAAAACCAACATAATTACTTTGTATTATTAATCCTGCAAAATATATCTCTTTTCTTTTTCTACCAGCAATTTCTAAATCTTTAAACGACCAGAGGTCATATTTACTATCTAGATCAAATTTAGGTTTTAATGGATTCTCATATTTTTTTAATATTTTTTTTAATTTCTTAAATATATTAACTAATTCTTCTTGCATAATAAATTAAAATATACTTTATTATTAAAATTTTTCTTAGCTAATCAAGTAATATATTATATAACTGAATATCTTAAAAGTTATTGGTGTCTAAAATCAAATCATAAAAACCATTAAATTCTCTCATAACCTATTTATACAAGTACACTTCCCAACAAATATGTTAACTAAATCCCTTCTGTTGAAACACTATAAACGTAGAGATATCCAGGAAGCTATGATTAAACATGCTGAAAATAAAGAGATCGGTATGCGTTATGGGGATGGTTTTGGTAAAAGACCAGACATTTTACATTATCCTCAAGATATTTTAGAATTAGCGTTGAAAGGAATTACTTCATTTCATGCTTCTGAAGAAGTTTGGGAAAATCCTTTACAAATAAGTAGTGCATTAAGTAAGAAAGAACTTGCTGAACAAAGAATCGGTTGGGACTTAGTTTTAGATATTGACTGTGCCGTGTTTGAATATTCAAGAATCTGTGCACATTTGGTTATCCAGTTCCTTAACTATTGTGGTGTTGAAGCAATTTCATGTAAATTTTCAGGGAATAAAGGGTTCCATATTGGTGTGCCTTTTGAAGCATTTCCTAAACAAGTTAACAATACTTTAACAAAAGAACTTTTCCCTGATGCACCAAGAAAAATTGCTGCTTATGTTACAGAAAATATCAAAGAAGCATTAGGTAACCAAATTCTAAAGTATGAAGATAGTGACGTTTCACAAATTAGAGAAAAGGTTAATCTTCCTCCAGAAGATTTACTCAGGTACGAAGAAGATAGTATGGGCAACAATGTAGCAAAGTTAAGAGTTGATAAATTTTTAGAGATTGATACTATCTTAATCTCTTCTAGACATTTATATCGTATGCCATATTCATTTCATGAAAAATCTGCGTTAGTTTCTGTTCCACTAGATCCAAACAAAGTGTTACTATTTGAAAAACACATGGCCAAACCAGAATCAATTCTTACTACTATGTTTCCTTTTTTAGATAGGGATGTTACTGAGTCTGCAAGAAGACTACTTTTACAAGCACTAGATTTTGAAGTAAAAATTGAAGAAGAACGTGAACTTCCAAAGAAACAGTATGAAGAGATAGAGATAACTTCTCCTATCACTGAAGAGTTTTTCCCTGACTGTATTAAATCTCTTTTAAAACCGTTAGAAGACGGTAAAAAAAGAGCTTTATTCATTTTAATGAACTTTTTAGGGAAGTTAGGGTGGAACAAAGATGACATTAAAACTTTCATTTATGAGTGGAACAGTAAGAATCCTGAACCATTACGTGAAGTTTATTTGAGGGGCCAATTATCAAGTTTTAAACCGGGTGCAAAACTTCCACCAAATTGTGCAACTGAAGGTTACTATCAAGCTTTAGGTATAGCCTGTGATAAATCTCATTGTCAACGATTAAAAAATCCAGTAAATTATTCTTTAAGTCGATGGAGAAGACATCTTAGAGATATTGAAGAAGGAAGAATTGAAAAAAAAGAAGATTCACAACCGACTAAGTAAATGCTCTAACATCTCTGTTACTGATTCTTCCAGATCCTGTTTTGGTTTGTCCCAGTTAACAACATGTTTTACTTTTTTTATGGTTGGGAGAACAAAATCTCTTTGACAAGCTTTAACCGTAGAGTAGTATTGTTTTCTAATATCTGCCAAACTTCTCTTCCTTTCTTTCATGTCTCTTTTTACTCTACGAGAGAATGCAACCATTTCGGGTGTATCTACAAAAATGGTTGTTGAGTATAGTGATAATAGTGATTCATCTAATGCAAATATTCCTTCCATAAACACAAAATCCCTATTAGGTTCTATAATTACACTTTCAGATCCTAAATAACTATGGTTGGTAAAATCATATTTTGGAAATTCTAATGGTAATCCTTCTTTTATTGTTACTAATCTCTCTTGTAAACTTTTAAAATCAACAGCATCTGGATGATCAAAGCTTAACCCGTCTAATCCATATTTTAATTTTTTTCTTTGTTCAATTGACAAATGAGAAAAATCTCTGTATCCATCATCTGTTGATAAATGAACACATTTGTAACCTTTAGCGGTTAACACAGAAGTAATGTCTTTTGTAAATGTTGATTTTCCACTCCCTGATATTCCCCCTATACCAACTAATAAGCTCATATTACACTAAAAATTAGCATTATTATTAATCATTTCTAAACTCTAACCAACATAAGAGATAAATCATCATAAAATTTATATCAAAACCGCCACTTTTCATTATCTTAGTTAACAAAAAATTATAACATGTCTAAATTAAACGGAAAAACACCTCTAAAAGGAAGAACAGGTTTAGATTCTCTGGATCCTGTAAAAATCTATCTAGATTCTATCAGCAAACATCCTTTACTTAGTTGGGAAGAAGAATACACTCTTTGTCAAACAATTTGCGAACAAGGTATGGCAACAGTAGAATGTTCTTATGACACATTAGCTGCTGTCACCATATGTTTTCCTGAAATAAGAGAAAGAGCGTTAAATAAAGAATTTGAAGATCAAGATATATCTTCCAAACCAGCACGCCTGGTTTTGTATGAACAAATGTTTGATCTTGTAAAAACATGTCAGGAACAGACTGAAAATGGACATTTAATAGCTGGTATTAGCGTGTTTAATCAAAAGATGTACCCTTTAAAACAACGTGGAGTTGATTATACACATAAAGACAATCAAAACCTTCCTTTTTTTTCTATTGAAGAGGCTATAAGGAAAGCGTCATCAGCTGTTACGTTAATAGAAAAGAACAGAAAAGAACTTCTTGGTAAATTAAAAAGAGAACAAAGCAGACATTCTAATGGTTATCCTACAACTTCTAATTTGCTAACTCCTGAAGGAGAAATAACCAACGATATTGCTGATCTTATAAAGCGCCACGATCAATTATCAAAAGCCACTCAACCATTTGTAACCGCAAGAGACTCTTATTATACTTCTAAAAAAAGAATGGTTAACGGAAATTTACGGTTAGTTGTATCTATAGCTAAAAATTATCAAAATCGAGGAGTAGAATTTATTGATTTAATTCAAGAAGGAAATTTTGGCTTAATGACCGCTGTGGAAAAGTTTGAACATGAACGAGGAAATAAATTTTCTACCTATGCTACTTGGTGGATTAAACAATCAGTAATTAGGGCCGTTACTTATCAATCAAGAACTATTCGTGTTTCCGTTAGTCTTCTTAGGGTTATAGAAAACATCAAAAAAACAAAAAGTTATCTGACTTCACAACTGGGTAGGGAAGCTACACTTGAAGAAGTCAGTAATATGTTAGAAATGGATCCAGATGAAGTAAGAACAATTCCTAATTATGATAAAACAATGATCTCATTGGCTACTCCTTTACGTAATGACGAAGAAACCACTATTGGTGATACATTAACTGATGATAAATCTCCTCGTTCAGACGATATAACAGACTTTAATAAGAAAGAAAGTTTAATCTCAAAAGTTCTTGCAAGAAGATTAACTTCTGTAGAAGAACTAGTAATTCGTCGTAGATT
>JABHXC010000014.1 GCA_018657475.1 Candidatus Woesearchaeota archaeon | reverse complement strand
CAATTGGGAAGATAAAAATCTAATTAAACATATGAATTCCTCCCTTATACATCGAGGTCCTGATGGACAAGGAATATACACAAACAAAAACATTTCTCTTGGCCATAGAAGATTATCAATTATAGATCTCTCAAACGCAGGCAAACAGCCAATGTGTAATGAAGATGAAACAATTTGGATAACATTCAATGGTGAAATTTACAACCATAGAGATCTAAGGAAGATATTAGAATCAAAAGGTCACAGATTTAAGTCTAACACTGATACAGAAGTCATTATCCATGGCTATGAAGAATGGGGAGAAAAAGTTCTAGAAAAGCTTAATGGCCAATTTGCCTTTGCTATTTACAACAACAACAGCAAGACTCTATTTTTAGCAAGAGATAGAATAGGAATTAAACCACTTTATTATTACTATAATGACAACAAGTTCATCTTTGCTTCAGAAATCAAAGCAATTCTACAGCATGACATTAAAAGAGAGATTAATAAACAAGCAGCTAACGATTTTATTAATCTTAGATATATGCCCAGCAATGAAACTCTTTTCAAAAATATTTACAAAATAAATCCAGGAGAATTTTTAACATTAAAAGATAATAAGCTAACTAAATCACTTTTCTGGCAACTATCTTATCCTAAACAAGAACAAATCAAACCAATCAAAATAAAAGAACTTTTAGAAGATAGCATTAAGAAACGTTTGGTGGCAGATGTTCCCGTTGGTGCATATTTATCTGGAGGTATAGATTCTGCTGCAATCGTTGCAATTGCTGCAAAATTAAAAAAAGAGCCAATTAAAACATTCACTGTCGGCTTTGATGCTAATAATGAAGTTGACGAACTGAGTAAAGCAAGAATTATTGCAAATCATTGTAACACGGATCATAAAGAGATAACAATTAAAGAATCAGTTTCAGGTTTACTTCCAAAACTACTTTGGCACCTTGATGTCCCTCATGGAGATCCAGTCATCATCCCCCAGTATAAACTATCTCAAGAAGCTGTAAAAAAAGTTAAAGTTGTTCTTTCTGGAGAAGGAGCTGACGAACTTTTTGGGGGTTACGTCCAATATCAAACCATGCTTAAAGGAAATAAAATTAAAAACATCCTTTCACCAATACTCAAAACCGCAGCAAGACTAACACCTATTAAAATTTTTGACAAGTTGTATGATTATCCATCTTCTATAGGAAGTAAAGGTAAAGAAAAAATTGTCGATTTTTTATCACACCTAAAAAAAACAAATCAAGCATATTATGATTTAATTTCAATAACTAGTGAAAATGATAGAAAAAATTTACTAAAAACAAATAATTTCACTAAAGAAATTACTAATAATCCAATTTGGCAAAAAAACACCGATTTAATTACCAAAATGACTTCTATTGATTCCACTAATTGGCTTCAAAATTACGTTTTACATATCAATGATAGAATGACTATGACAAATTCAATTGAAGGAAGAGTTCCTTTCTTAGATCATAGATTAATAGAATTATCCAGAACAATTCCAGCAAAACAAAAGATTAACAAACAAACAAAAGCTATTCTCAGGCAAGCAATAAAACCATTACTTCCAAAAAACGTAACAAAAACAAAGAAACAGGCATTCTTTATGCCACTAGATAAATGGTATAAAGAAGAATTAAAAGATATGGCCAAACAACTTTTTACAGAAAGAAATGTTAAACAAAGAAACATTTACAATCATTACCAACTACAAAAAATATGGAGAGATTACAATAAATCAAAATTGATTTATGGTAAACAATTATTTACAATAATAAATTTAGAATTATGGCAAAGAATGTTTATTGATAATGATACTAAAAAAGAATTAAATTTGAAACAAATACTATGAAAACAAGAATAATGACAGTGGATTTGGAGAATGATCTTCAGTCTCAACAATGTGTAAGTATACACAAAATAGTTCCAAAACTACTAAATTATTTTGACGATAATAAAATTAAAGCTACATTTTTTACTGTATCTAATTTATTAGAAAAATATGAGTCTGAAATCAAAGAAATTGCTAAAAAACATGAAATAGCTTCTCATTCTTATACTCATCCTTGGTTAAACAAAAATAATGCAGAATTTGAAATAAAAACTTCGAAAGAAAAATTTGAAGAGTTTAACATCAATATCAAAGGATTTAGAGCTCCTGGAATGATTATTACAAAAGATCACTTCAAACTACTTAAAAAACACAATTATTCTTATGATTCATCTATTGGAAAGTTTTTCCCGGGAAGATACCAAAATTTATCCTCTCCTCAAAAACCATTCATTAAAGAAAATCTTCCAGAACTTCCAATTCCAACAACAATTTACCCTTTTATTAATTCTGGTTTATCTTACTTAAAACTATTTCATCCAGTGTCAAAATTATTTCCCAAAAAATATATGTTTTATCTACACCCATGGGAATTTCTTGAAAAGAAAGACTTACCCAAGAATAATTCTATGATCTCTAATTTTCTTAGAAGAAATTCTGGAAAAAAAGCGTGGAATATATTTGAAAAACATATCAATAAAAGCAATAGTAAATGGACTTCTTGTCAAGATTATCTAAATAAAAACAAATTACTCTAAAGAATATTGAATTTCTCTAGCACCATTTTCGTAAGGTTGAAAATAAATTGCTTCAACAAAAACTGTTAAGTCTTGATAAGTAAAATTTCCTCCTTCCAATATTTCTTCACTATCAGCATCATTAATATGTAATATAACATAATTCTGATTTAAATCATATATTGTTATGTTATATTCTGTTTCACCGATAGTGGCAACGTTTATATCACCTATTTCTAAATTTTTGATAGCCGAAGATACTTCTACTATTTTAACAATTTCTTCTGGTTCAGGTTCAAGGTTACACTTTGCATTTTCACAACCCCATTCACATTCAGTAATTGTAGTCCAAGAACATGATTCAAGCCGATATCCTTTAACATTTTCATCTTTACATTTAAATCCTACTTCACAAACTTCTCCTTTAATACATTCACCTTCTTCACATCCAAGTGGGCAAGTCAATCTATCTGACCAACTACAATCTTCATTCAAATATGCTTTTTCATCTTCAATACATTTCCAACCAGGAACACATATTTCAGAAACATTTTCCAAATCCGAAGTTTGGTTTTGACTTTCATTTTCAACTAATATGTCTGTAACCTCAGAAACATCATTAGTACAACTAACTAAAACTAATAACAAAGTAACCATCAGAAAAATCAACCATTTTTTCATACCAATAATGAATATTCTAAAGTTTATAACTTTTTGTTTTTATATACCTAACTTCTTCCGTAAAGGCATACCAATTATTTTTGTTAACCATAATGGTAAAATACGCCAAATTTTAACCAATAAAGAAAATTTCCCATTATGAGGATCATGATGAGGAACTTCTTTAATTTTCCATAAAGAGTAATAAGAGGGTAATTCTTTAACTTCTCCTCCCCATTTCAACTTAAATGAGAGTTGTCCAGAATCTTCACGAACCCTTCCAAAATCAAATTTTGAATAACCTTTAGAACAAGCCCATTTAATAAATGCCCAATGCATAATATCAGAATGACGATATTTCTGAAATTTAGAATCTGAAACCGCAATCAAAATATGCACTCTATCACCATAACAAAAACCAAACAGAGCCGAAATTAATTTTCCGTTATAGTAACTTCCAAAAATTTTCCCTAATCCTTTATTTACCAATTTATTATAAAATTCTAAAAAATATTTCTTGTTATAACCTGGACTACCAAATTTCTTCATATTCTTACAATAAAGAGAATAAAGCTCATTAATTTCAGATGATTTCACTTCTTTTACTTCTAATAACTTCTTTCCCTTTTTTATTGCTTTACGTTTAGATTTCTGAATCCCCCTCCAAACATTCTCTTCAGAATCCAAATCTAATACCACTCGCTTATACAAGTCTGCTTTAGTTAATTCAGCATTACCACCGCCTCGAATTTCTAAGTAATCAAAATCTTTCCCATATTTTTTCTTCAATTCTTCAACCAATTCCCCTAAATAATTCTCATCTCCAACAAATCCACCATATTCCTGATATGCTGTAGATATTAAACGATTACCAAATAATAAACTTTTTACAGGAACCACCGGAAGAACTATTTTAATTTCATCAGAATCAATAATTCCATAGAGAATATAATTGCAACCAAAAGCAGATTCTATAAATTGTTTATATTGAAAAGTATGATAAACTTTATGAAAGTTCTTCTTAATAAACTCCTCATATTCATTATTTCCAAACTCAATCTTAATTAACTTCATTTTTTGTTTAAATAGAAATAATATTCTTCAATTAAATAGCTTATGGTTTTTAGAACAATAATACAAAAGCTTTTTAAGAGGGAATCTCAAACTAAAGGTTATGGGTAAGAAGTATAAATTAATATATCAAAGAAAAGGCTGTATTGGCGCAGGAGCTTGTGAAAATGCGTTCCCCGAAGCTTGGGAATTTGACATTGATAAAAGTGAATTTGCAACACTCAAATCACCAGACGCAATAAAGAATGATGATACAGAAGAACTTGTCTTCACAGAAGAACTTCTTGAACAATATCTTGAATCAGTTCAAGTTTGCCCTGTTGCAATTATGGAAATTATTGAAGTTGAAACTGGTAAAAAAATATTTCCAGAGGAATAGATGGTAAAAGGCAGATGGTTTGATATTTCAGAAGAAGTTAAACAAGAGATTGATGCAACTGGTTTTCAGCAAAAATGGGTCTTAGATCCAAAAGGTTATTTTTTAATTAGAATTAATGAAGAAGAGGAAAGATTAGAAGTAGGTTACTGTACTTCAGATAACAAGTTAGTTGGAGTAATTATTGGAAACGAACCAGAAGAGATTATGTATAAAACCATAGAGTTAAAATGGATTTCTGTTTTAGATCACGCTGCATACCTTGGAAAAGAATTACAAAAAGCATATTTTGCAATGAAAAAAGGGTTTAAATATACACAAGATTCCCATTTAGAAAAAAAGTAGAAGTAACAATTTCTAAAATAATTGAACTAAAATAATTAATTAGAATAAAATATTAGTTATTGTTCAGTTAACATATATTTTCCAGCATGCCAGTAACCTTTAATCTGAGTGGGATTTCTCAACAAATGTTTAGCGGTCATCCAGAAGAATCCTGGCCTGTAGAAAAACTTTCTTTGTGCAAGTTTATAGTATTTGTTAATTTCATCTGCAGTTAAAGTGTCGGTATGAAATTTAGTTTTAAGATGTAAACCTGCATCATCCCAATTATCCATCTTGTTCATCCAACCATTGGCCATTGCCTCTTCATATAAAGGTGTTCCTGGAAATGGCGTAGTAATACAAAAAAGAGGGATATGTGGGCCTAATTTTATCGCCCAATCAATTGTTTCCATAATTGTTTCTTTAGTATCTCCTGGCAATCCCACTTGAAACGATGCATGAACCAACAAACCAAGTTTCTTAGCATCTTTAACAACCCTCATTACTTTTTCTTTCTTAATATTTTTTTTAATTCTCTTTAAAATATCTTCATTTCCACTTTCTAAACCAAAATTTAGAGCATAACATCCAGCTTTTTTCATCAAAATCATCATATCTTTTGTTAAATTACTAACACGAGAATAACACCACCAACGCACTTTAATTTTTCTGTCAATTAAAAGATTACAGAATTCTTCTAATCTTGGAAGATGAAATGTAAACATATCATCAAAGAAAGCAATCTGTTTGGTGTTATATTTTTTCTGTAAGAATTCAATTTCTTCAACAATATTCTTTGCACTTCTAAATCGTACTTTAGACCCCCAAAATGCAACGGAAGAACAAAAAGTGCACCTAGCGGGACAACCACGTGAAGTTAACATAGAAATTGCTTCAGTATTTTTAACACCAGTGTTAAAAAACGCTCCTGGCCTATATTTTTCAAAAGGAAACAAATGTCTTGCAGGGAAAGGAATTTCATCTAAATTCTCAATTCTTTTCCTAGGCTTAGTTGCAACAATTTTTTCATCTTTCCGATGTAAAACCCCATCAATTTGTTCAAATTCTTTTCCTTGTGCAATTTCAAGAGCGGTATACTCTCCTTCTCCAATAACAGCTAAATCAATATCTTTACACTCTTGTAATGTTTCTCTACCTGCATAAGCCGGATGCGGACCCCCAACAACAATAACACAATTAGGATAAACTTCTTTAATTTTCTTAGAAATTTGATATACTTTAGTAATTGTATTTGTAGTTCCTGAAAAAAAGATATATTTTGCTTTACTTTTTATAAGATGGTCAATAGTTTGTTGTACCCCATAATTCATAACATTAGCATCTAAAGCTTCAACTGGGAAGTTATACTTTTCAAGTACAGCACCAATAGAAGCCAATCCTAATGGAATGTTTATAGCAATAGCGTTCCTTGCTCCTTTCCCTGAATATACATGTTCAACATATGGGGGATTAACTAATAATACTTTATTATGCACCATCTTGTACTCCATAAACCTTTTAAACAGAAACTAAGTGAAGCACTTATAAAACTTATGAACAGTTAAGATGAAGATATGTTACATTAACCCAACAAACAATATCAGAAGACCCATTGCAGAACTAGCTAATATCTTAGCAAAAGAAGGACATGAGATCTCAGTGATGTTTCCAGTTAGCAAAGAATGCCCTACAAAAAACTGGGTAGCTAATGATGCAATTAAAAATGGTAAAATAAATTTAATTCCCATTAAATCCTGGTATTTTGCTCCATTAAGATATAATGTTCCAAATATACTTCAATTAATTAAAGAAACTAGAAAAATATATAGAACCCATAATAATATTCACATTTGGGAATATTATTATCTTATTTCTGTTATTCCACTTCTTTATTCATCTTTAAGAAAGAAAAGAAAAGAAAAAACAATTATTACAACTGACGGATTTGTTGGATATCCTTATCGGCCTAAAGAACCAAGATGGTTAACTCCAGCTTTTATGGTTTATACACATTTATTTGCAAAAATTTTGTTTAAAATACCAAACTTTGTTACTATTTATGGAAATGCTATGATTCAACCAGCAATAAAACTGGGGATTAAGAAAAATAAATTAAAAGTTATTCCTACTGGAATTCATTTAGAAAAGTTCAAAAATGTCAACCAAAATAAAGTTAGTGCATTAAAAAAAGAATTTGACATAACAACTGAAAAAATTATTCTTTATGTTGGTATGCTTACTGAAAGAAAAAGAATAGATAGGGTTATTAAAGTTAGTCAAGATTTGTTAAAAGAAGGGTTAAATGTGAAAACATTACTTGTTGGAGATTCACATGGTGAAAATATTTATAAAAAATTAGTTAAGCCAGAATACAAAAATAAAATTATTTTTGCTGGGGGAAGAACAGAAATTCCAGAGCTCATGCAATTAGCAGATGTCTTAGTTTTATTATCTGAAGAAGAAGGTCTCCCTGGAGTCGTTATGGAATCCATGGCATCCAGTTTGCCAGTAGTTTGTACCAATGTAGGGTGTGTTTCTGATCTGATTGAAAATGGCAAAGAGGGCACTTTGATTAACTTTAATGACTATAAAAAATCTCTTGCAAGTATTAAAAAAAACCTAACTAATTCAATATATAGAAAGAAAATAAAAATCAATTGTTTTAACAAAATTAAAAAATTTGAGTGGATAAAAGTAGCTAGATTATATTACAACACTTATTTAAACAATTGATTTAAAGAAAGCTTTAATATAACTTTTTAAATAAGAAAGAACAAACTAGAAATAAAAAATGAACATTTTAAATAAAGAAATAGAACAAAAAGTTGGCAAATCTCATTATAAAAACTATGATGATTTTAATAGATTTATAAGTTATTTTAATCAAATTGAATCAATTAAAAAAACTAACCCTGATAATATATTAGAAATTGGTGTTGGGAACAATACTTTGTCAACATATCTTAGATCAAAAGGGTTTGATTTAACAACTTGTGATTTTGATGAATCATTAAAACCAGACATTGTTGCTGATATTCGTAAATTACCATTTGAAGAAAATCAATTTGATACAGTAGTGGCTTTTGAGATACTTGAACATTTAAAATTTAAAGAATTTGAAGGTTGCTTAAAGCAATTACATAAAGTTAGTAATAAATATGTTATTATTTCTTTACCATATTCTGGGATTTATCTTGAAATATTGATACGGTTTCCTTGGATTAAGAAAATCATTAAAAAAGATTTTATTAGAATATTCCTATCTGTTCCTCTTATCACCCATAAATTTAGATGTAAACAACATTATTGGGAAGTAGGCAGAAAAGGATTCTCAAAAAATAAAGTAAGAAAACTGTTTAAAAAAGATTTTATAATTAAAGAAGATTTTAGATTACCTATATCTCCCCATCATTGGATGTTAATTTTAAAGAAAAAATAATCTATTTCTCAAAAAAGAGTTCCATCTTTAAAAAATTCACAAACTTTATAAGTAAAACTTTTACTAAAAATAGTTATACAAAGATCATGAAAATCGTTCATACTTACATAAGAAACATGGGTATAACCCAAGAAGGGAAAACAAATACTACTAAACTTCTATCACTTGATCGATGGGGTCTTACTTCTCTAAAAAAATTGGGTCATGATGTAACTCTAGTCTGCGGTGGATTAACTGGAGCAAAAAAAAAAAAAGAATATTTTTGTAAAGGAATTAGGATTATTGAGCTTCCAATTAGAAAAGAATTTTCACCAACATCAAGAATAATTAAAGGGCTAGCAAAAGAATTGATGAATATAGAAGCAGATGTGTTTCATGCACATCACTATGGGCTCTTTGTACCAGAAACTACAGCAATTATTGGTAAAATTAGAAAAATCCCAACTTTTATGACAACTCATAATACATTTAATGAAATGAAAGGAGTTAGGTTGTTAATTCAAAAATCATATGTTGTTTTCATGCAACCTTTTTTACAACTCTTTGACGGGATTTTTTTCATCTCAAATTTTATTAAAAATAGTAAAAACTTTGCATTGGTGAAAAAGAAAAGAAAAATTCTACTTAGAAATTACGTTCCAAACCCACCAGTTATTGATATTGAAAGGAAAAAAAATGCAATTTTATATGTTGGAGGAGTTAAATATGTTAAAGGAGTCGACTTATTGATTAAGGCATTTAATAATATTAAAATTCCTAATTTAAAATTAAACATTGTCGGTTCATATAAAGATCACCCAGAATATCAAAAATATCTAACAACACTAATAAAAAGAGATAATGTGAAATTTCACGGAACTCTCTTTGGAAAAGAAAAATGGGAACAATTTTATTCAAACACAATATTAGTTGTTCCATCAAGAAAAGAGTGTTTTTGCAATGTAGTTATTGAAGGAATGGCCTGTGAAATACCCGTCATAGTCTCTAATGGTGAAGCGCTTCCAGAAACCCAAGGGGGACACGGATTAGTTTTCAATTTAAAAAATGTAAGTGATCTTACAAAAAAATTAACATTATTATTAGAAAACAAAGAATTAAGAGAAAAAATTGTAAAAGAAGGAAAAGAATACAGTAAAAACTTCACCCATGACAAAATTGGAAAAGAAATGATAAATAGCTACACTAAAGCAATTATGGCTAAAAAAAGTTAATTCCAAACACTACTTACATCTTCACCGATTAATTTACTTAAAGACTCTTTCTCTTGTTGAAACAAAGAATTAAGATAATTACGAGTTTTGTGATCAATATCAAATTTATTAGAACCAGCCATAAAACCATAAATTTTTCTAATAAATTTAATATCTGTGTTAATGTATTTAGCTACTGTTGAAACAAAATTACTAACTAACTTTGAAAAAAGATTGTTATTTGGAACATACGTTTTGTTATGAATCACACCAATTCCTGTTGGGATAAATGAGGTATCAATCCCTAAAAATGTTTCAACCTTTTTAAAAGTTTTAATAGGTTCATTTTTTAGATCCTCTGTAAAAAGAAATAAAAAATTTTTACGAGGAAAAAAATCAAAATATTCTTTAAGATGAATAGAATAAAAACTATTTCTCACATAATGAAAATGTTGAAGGGGCTCATCGGGAACCTTCCAAGATTTATTCACAATAATTTTTTTATTATTAATAGCTTCATCAATTTGTTTAGTTTCTTCAAGAATAACTTTTTCTTTATTTTTAGAATTAAACACTAAAGCCTGATAAGGTGTTCTTTTCTCGGCATCTCGTTTATACATGTGTAAATAAGCAGAGATTGTCCTCTCTGTTGGATTACGAAGCAAAAAAATAAATTTAACATTTTTACCTAATAATTTTTTTATTCTAATAGGTGCTTTTGGACTACACAAATAAACAGAAGAGGATTCACCAATCATCTTAACAGAATTCTTTTTCTTTCCATTATAACTAAAACAATCGTTATATTTTTCTAAAGCTTCATTAGTTATCTTTCCACAAAAAAAGTATGGTTCTTTAGGAGCAGACATTACAACTTCTGGATGCTCCCTAAGATAAATGTGTAATGAAGTCGTGCCAGATTTTGGCGCTCCAGGCATAATAAAATTAGGAAGAGTCATATTGATTTCTTTAAAAATGGTTTTTATTCTATTTATGAATGTTATGAAAATATAGCTAAGTTTCTTATAATTAAACAGCACAATATTTATAAAATACAAATTTCTCTTAAAAATCATATTATTCTAGGAGGATAAGAAATGGCAATATTAAAATTTGAAGGGAAGGAAGTAGAAATACCCGATAACAGCCCAATTGACACTCAAGCAGAGGAACTAGGCATCCCATTTAGCTGCAAAGATGGATATTGTGATTCAT
>JABHXC010000013.1 GCA_018657475.1 Candidatus Woesearchaeota archaeon | reverse complement strand
TAGGAGATCCACCCATCATGACAGCTGGAGTTTCATCTATAATTTCTTCTAAATGAGCAGGAGCTTCTTTGGGAGTTGTTTCAGCAGATTTTTCTTTAGGGGTTAAATTTTCTATTTTTTCTGCAAGTTCTGCCCAACTATCTCCTACAAGACGCTTAGATAACCAATTAGGTAATTTGACCATTCTTATCTAAAATTAGCTTATAGATAAATAGGTTTTCCTTTGATCTGTGTAAAAATGAAGAAATTTGTATACTGGAGCACGGCGCGTAGATTTTTTACTCTGTAAAAAATGCGCCTCATTTGGCGCCAGCATACAAAAGATTGTCATTCTAGACAGACCATTTTCCTCAAAAAGTTTATAAGACAGCTTTATTGAAGAAGAATATGGGTTCATATGAGTTTATTGATCACACTGCTGATGTACTTTGGCAAGCTACTGGAAATGATTTAGCAGAAGTATTTACACAATGTGCATTGGCATTACAAGAAACACAAATTTCTGTAGAAAAAGTTGAAGAAAAACAAGAAGTTGTGATAACTGGTGAAAATAAAAATATTGAATATCTCTTATTTGATTTCTTAGATGATTTATTATTATACAAAGATAGAGATCAGTTGGTGTTCCATTCTTTTCAAATAACAGTTACTGAAAAAGAAGGAAAGTTTGTGTTAAATTGTATTGCTAAAGGGGAAGTATTAGATGTAAAGAAACATGATCCTCGAGTTGATGTAAAAGCAATAACTATGCACGAATTTTCTGTTAAAAAAGTTTCAGATGGTTGGAAAGCTCAAGTATTAGTTGATATTTAATCTCTATAACCACCATTAATACAATGAAAACCAGCTTTAACAGCTCCTACAAAACCAAAAGCGGCCACAATAGGTAAACTTATGGCGGTTATGTACCATAAAGGTACTGCATCTGGAAGATAGGTCATAACATTCTCAAAAACTTGATTTGAATTTACATATAAATCATATCCAAAAGCTCCTGAAGTTGCACCAGTGCTCATTAAAATTAGACCTTCAAGACAATCTTTTGTAACTTCTCTTGTTGATCTTTTTGATGATGTTTCCATTAGAATTGTGATTTGCTTTAAAGTTTTAAAGATGTTGGTCAGGTTTTACCACTGTGTAGTTAATAACTTTAGAAAGGTTTATAAACAATGCTCTGTATGCAGTATTTATGAGTGATATACCATACGAAACTGAATTGTTTGAACTACAATCTTTAATTAGTTCTAAATCCGATTTAGTTCCAATGTCTGAAGTGACCGGATTACTTAAATCAGGAATTTATGATACAATTGTGTTAGATAGAAACGGTTCTCCAGAAAATTGGAGAGTTGAAGGAAATTATTTTGTTAATGCAAATGGAGATAAAAAAGCTCCAAATACATTTAATTTTTACGTTAGTTGTGATAGTGAAAGAAAAGTTAAATTACAAAGAGAAGGAGATGTTTCTAATTTAGAGGAAGTAATCTCCGTTACAGAAGGAATTACTAAAAATCCAATATTTTCTGATCCACTAATTGAAGCATATCTTGAATCAATTCTAACAAAGCGATTATACGAAGAAGATGAACAAAAACTATACAATACATTAAGTCTAGGTAGAAATCATCCAGATGATTCACCTGTTAGACCACAAGGTATTGAAGGATATGTTGTACAAGGAATTGAGGAATTTATTACTAATGTTGAAGATGTTCCTGCAGTTGAAAAAGTTGAGCAAGTACTAGAAGAATCTGTTGAAGAAAAATACACACCATTCCCAGCTTTATCAAGACGTAAATTAATTGGTGAAATTCCAGATTTATTAACTAAATCAGACACCAGAATACTTGTTCCAATAAACTTTAAAAACTAAACTTTTAAAAATATCTTACTTCTAGCACTGTTATGACTTTTAATTGGGAAGCTATTCAGGATAAGTGGCAGAAGAAATGGGAAGAAGCTAAACTGTTTGAAGCTAATCCTGTTTCAGGGAAGAAAAAGTTCTTTTTAACTGCCCCATACCCATATGTTAATTCTATTTTACATATAGGACATTTATACACATTCATGCGAACAGAAGCCTTTGCAAGATTTAAAAGAATGCAAGGGTATAACGTTTTATATCCG
>JABHXC010000012.1 GCA_018657475.1 Candidatus Woesearchaeota archaeon | reverse complement strand
CCACAAAAATCAGAAGAAAAAGAAGACATGATTGTTCTGATTTTCTTCCTATGTGGAACAAAGTCAAGAAACTTGACTTTGATTATTTTGTTGCAGACAAAGGATATGATTCTGAAAAGAATCATGAAGCTGTTTTTGAAGGGGGAAAACAAAGCTTAATCTCTTTGAAGCGAATGGATTTACCAATCCATAAAACAAAAGGAAGATATAGAAAAAAAGCAAAAAGAGAGTTTGAATACGGATTATACACTCAAAGAGAACTTACAGAATCAATTTTCTCTTCAATGAAGAGAAAATATGGTTCAAAGATGAAAGCCAGAAAGTTTAAAACACAGAAAATTGAATTACTTTGTAAGATATTGGCTTACAACATTGAAAGATCAATTAGAGTTATAGCCTGGGTCTTGAAATGCTTACAGCATTTCTACAGAGCCTATTTAGAGAGAAATTCTTCTACTACTTTCTTAACTTCTTCATACACTTCTTTTGGAGGAGGGGCACCATTTACTGTTTTTAGGAGATCTTTCTTTTTATAATAATCTCTAACGGGTTTGGTTATAGAATGATAAATTCTTAGACGTTCTTTAATTACTTCAGGTTTATCGTCTTTTCTTTGAGTTAGTCTATCTTTAATTTCTTCTGGAGGAGGGACATATTTTAGATGATAAGTGTTACCAGTTTCTGGATCTATACGTCTTCCTGCAAACCTTTCTACAACAACATCATCTGGAACGTCGATATATATAACAAGATTAACATTTAAATCTTCAATATCTTTAGCCTGAGGTACAGAACGAGGAAATCCATCAAGAATGTAATTTTCTTTATCTTGAATGTGTAACTTCATCATCTGCGTAACAAACTCATCAGGAACTAGCTCGCCTTTCTCCATATATTGTTTAATATCTTTACCCAGAGAAGTGTTCTTGCTAACTTCTTCCCTTAGTAATTCGCCAGCTGAAACTTGTAATAACCCAAAATCATGTTGTAATTGTTCTGCGACTGTACCTTTCCCAGCACCAGGTGGCCCAAGTAGAATGATTTTCATATGAAGAAATGAGAGAAGGTTGTTAATATATGTTGTGGTTAGGGACAGTGTCTATCACAGAGTACGTTTTTTTAGAATCTTCCAATATACTCATATTTAGTTCATGAATTAAGTGTGATTCGCCCATATGAGACAAAGAAGCTAAACAGCCATGAAGTGGTGCAGCAATAACCGAATGGCCAGCTAATTTTTCATTGCATCCTTTCCCAACAGTAGAACCACCAGCATTAGCAACTATAAAGAACGTTTCATTTTCTATTGCTCTTGTAATAGGAAGATGTTTTAATGTAGTAAACTCTGCTTGTGGTGGATAATCATTCTCTAAATTATTTTCTTCTTCAAAATATGCTAAAGAGGAATAACTCCAAAATGCTGGACAGAAAATTATTTTTGCATCTTTTTGAGAAAGTTGTTGAGAAAGATGAGGATAAAGCATGTCCCTACAAATAAGAATTCCTACTGGACCAAACTCTGTTGGGAAAACACTTAATCTTTCACCAGGAGAAAGAACTTTACTTTCATAATATTTCACTAAAGCGATTTTTCTGTGTTTACCCAAAACTTCTCCATTTCTTGAAATAAAATATGAAGTATTATAGTAACTATTCTTTTCTTTTTCTAAAACAGACCCGGCAATGGTGTAAATATTGTTTTCTTTACTAAGTTTTTTTATGGTGTTGAGAAAATGTTGTAATCCATCTTGTGAAAAACTACATTTTGAGAAGATACCATTACAATACTCTGGAAGAACAAGAAAATCACAATCCTGCTGAGATGCAATCTTAAACAAGTGTTTGATCTTTTCCAAATTCTTTAGAGGATCTCTATAACTAACATTCATTTGAGAAACAAGTACTTTTGGATTTTTTACGGCATGTATTGTTCTCGACATTTTTGTAATTCCCTCCCAAATGTTGTTTTACCAATGTAAGTGCTCCAAAAATCATCCATTCCGCCAACCCATTTTGCAGGGGCTACTTTTTCGTCCCAAAATTCTGTCATTGAAGAGATAGGATCTGCGTCATAGAAACGAAATTTTGTTTGATCTATTCTCTTAAAAATAGCAGACATCCATTCTGGATCATGGTCAAGTTCTTTTGTTATCTGTTCTTGATCTTGTCCTTTAAGGTAACGAAAGACAATTGGATCAAGATAAGTACAATCAGCTCCAAACATTTTATCGTGTGTTGAACTAAACTCACTAATTCTTTTTGGTTGTGTTCGGATATAATCTGGAACTCCAATTAATTCTGCAAATTTGTACACCTCACTCTTTAAAAGAAATTCAAAAACTTCAACAGCGCCAGAAAAATCTCCATTAGTAAAGTTTCCTAGTGTTAATTCGGTTACATGAGTAGTATCTAAAGGAAGACCATTTTCAATATCAATAAGTTGTCGCATTGCTTGGGCTCTTGCACGAGGAAGACATTCTGCGTAACGCAATTCTTTCTCAAAATCATCGGGAAAAATCCCATTGGTTATGTTTTCTAGAAACTCCCACTGAGCGTTAACTAATTTAGTGATGTCGATATGTTTTCCTGGAGAACCAATGTCAGATAATAAACGATTAGCTACTGCCTCATCTTCTTTTTCTCCATCTGTCATATTATTGTGATAGAGAAAAACTCCCAAAGTGTTTTCTGGACCTACGGCATTAGCTGCAGCAACAAGTGCTGTTGAAGAATCTAAACCACCAGATAAAGGAACAATTATCTTTTCATAATGTCCATCATAACCGCGTGGACATTCTGCTAGAGATCTTCTTAACAATTTGTATGCAGTTTCCACATATTCATCTGGAAGAATAACATCATCTAATGAAATCTTAGATGAAACATTTAGGTTGCTTGGTTCCATTTTTATTACATCATTAATTGCATTAGTATTTATCATAATAATTCTTATATTTGGTATTTAATAACCATTTCTATAAAAATATCTTAAATTTACGATAAATTTATAAGAATAAAAGAATATTTAAGACAAATGCCACAAAAACAAGCATTAAAATCGAGAATCTTAGACAAAAAAGATAGAAAAATCTTAATGATTTTACAAGAAAATGGTCGTGAAAGTCTTACAAACATTGCAAAACAAGTTAATCTTTCCATAGATTCTGTTAACAAAAGAATCAAATCAATGCTAGATAAAGGAATCTTTGAATTTGGGATATTTGTTGAACCAAGAAGTATTGGCTTTCCATTAGTTGCAGATATCAAAATAAAATTACAAAATATTACAGAGGAACAAAAGAATTCTTTTGTAGGATACCTTAAAGAACATCCCAGAGTTATTGATTTACTTTCTCTAATGGGAGACTATGACTTTACTTGTGTATTAATTGCAAAGTCAACTTCAGAGTTAGATAAAATTTCAACAGAAATTAGACAGAAATATAGTAAATTAATTGCAGATTGGAAAGGTATGTTAATTCTAAAAACACATAAATTTGAAGAATATAACATGTTAGCGAACTAACTTATTAACTCTTTCAACCAGCTCAGGTTGAATATAATGATTGACAGTAACAGAAAAGTTGTCTTTCCAGACATTTTGTTTTTTCATGAATTTTTTATGTCCTAACTTTGCTGCTACTGATAAAAACAAAGTGTCTTTTTCTTGTTTGGTTATTCTTCGTTTGTTTTTGAGAAAAGATTGTACATAAGTTGTAGCGTAATGTGATCTTACTATATGTGGATAAAACTCTTGGCCACAGTATTTTGCAAAAGCGTGCTTGAAATCTATACTATGTAATGGCTTACCATTATTAGTAAACACAAAATCGTTATTTTTTAATAGTTTTAATTTATTTTTTAATTGGTTAATGTAAGTTTTAGAAAACTTTTGTTCAATGTGTCTTGGCACACCATCTTTACCGAGGTAATTGAATAACACAGTATTGTTTTTAATTTTAATATCTTTCTTCATTAATGTTGTTAACCCTTTATGGCCATGAGCTTTGTAATATGTTTCATTACCTATCCTCATGTAAGTTTTTAGTAAAGTATGAAGTGGAAGTGCTAACGGGTCGGTTTTAAGTGCTTTAGTTACTTGTTTAGTTAGGTTATTGTAGACTTTGTTAAACTTAGCAACTTTCTTAAATTTATTTTTTTTGTGTAGTTGCTTTTTTTCTAAAGAATAACAGTATGCGTAAGTACCTCCTTTATTTTGATAAAGAACGTCCCAATGATCATGTGAATCTTGATCATGGATTCTTAAGTTCGTGGAGAATAATGAATACGCTTTGTCTAGTTTTGTTCCATCTGGTAATTGAGTTATTCTTTTTCCCAAAATTTGATTATTTGGGGATAATTGTCCTTTTAGAAACTTCTTGTTTTTTTCGTCAATTAGTAATTTAAGATTTCTATGTGCTTTAAAGAGTTTAACGATATTATTTATTTCTGGTAGTTTGTTTGACTTCTTCCAGCCAGTCTTAGTTTTCTCTACTACTTGACCATTAGTTTTGATTTTTATGGTTCCTATTGGAGTCATAATGTTGGAAGAGTTTTGGGGTATATAAACCTAATTAAGAAATACTTTTATATTACTATTATCTTAGAATCAAATGACAATTTTTAAATGGGATTTATATGAAATTAGTACGGAAACATCTCCGGTACAAGGAGTTATGTTTCGTGGAAGAGTGAGAAAGTTTGGATTACAACAACAACGAACAATTCTTACAGAGAATGCTACTGATAAAGAAAACGTTGTTAGATTTGCAGTGCCACATGGAGAAGATGTTACAGAGATCAAAAAATTTGTTAGTTCAATTGTTGCTGATTCACAAGTAACATTAATACAAGCAGCTTTGAAAAATCCAGTTCTTGCGCAATTTAGATGTAACATAGAAAGTAGATACACTATCTAGACCCACTGGACAAGTGCGGATAGAGTTTATAAAGTAGTAATTCTCTAAGTTTGTTATGGAAAAAGATACATTAGTTGTATTCCAAAGTAAAGATATCAGAAGAACTTGGTTTAATGAAGAATGGTATTATTCTGTGGTAGATGTTGTAGCGATTTTAACAGACAGCGTTAATCCTAGAGATTACTGGTATAAGACAAAAAAACGATTAGGCAATGAAGAAAAAGCTGAACTGTCGACAATTTGTCTACAGTTAAAATTGGAGGCTTCTGATGAAAAACTAAGAGAAACTGATTGTGCAAACAATGAAGGGATTTTTAGAATTATTCAATCAATTCCTTCTAAAAAAGCTGAACCTTTCAAAAGATGGCTTGCAAAAATTGGAAAAGAAAGAATTGAAGAGATAGAAAATCCAGAACTTGCACAAGCAAGAATGAAAGAAATTTATTCAGCAAAAGGTTACCCAAAAGATTGGATTGATAAAAGGTTAAGAGGGATGGCCATAAGACAAAACTTAACTGATGAATGGCAAGAAAGAGGTATTCAAAAACAAAAAGATTTTGCAATTCTTACTGCGGAAATTAGTAAAGCAACATTTGGAATGACTCCAACAGAATATAAAGAACATAAAAATTTGCCAAAACAATCTAAAACTAATTTAAGAGATCACATGAATGATTTAGAACTAATTTTTAACATGTTGGGTGAAAGAGTTACAACTGAAATTTCACAACAAGAAAAACCAGATTCTTTTAATGAAAACAAAGAAGTAGCTAAAAGGGGCGGGAAAGTTGCAGGGAATGCTAGAAAAGATACAGAGAAAGAATTAGGCAGACCTGTGACAACTAAAGAGAATTATCTTCCTAATGTAGACAAGAAGAAATTGATTGAAGAGGATTAGATTGTTAAATAATCTAGAGAGGATCATTTTCCTGACATCGGGAAAACGATATTATGCTGAAAAATAATTAACACACATAACTATTATAAATGACGTCTCCAAAACATATATTCTAGTCCCATGATAGAACACCTCAAATACCCATACAAACCAGTACAAATTAGATCTATTTTACATCCTTTAGTTAACCAATGGTTCAAAAAGAAATTTAAGAAATTTAGTCCGCCACAATTGCATGCAGTATATCCAATTCATTCTAGAGAAAATATTCTAGTTTCTGCTCCTACTGGAAGTGGAAAAACATTAACTGCATTTCTTTCAATATTAAATGAATTAATTGATGCATCGATGAGAGGAGCATTAGAAGATAAAGTATATTGTGTGTACGTTTCTCCATTGAAAGCATTAAGTAATGATATTTCTGTTAACTTGTTAAGCCCATTAAAAGAGTTAGAAGAATTAGCAGAAAAAGAATTTGGGATAAGAATTGGATTAAGAACTGGAGATACAACTGCTTATCAAAAGTCAAAGATGACTAAAAATCCACCACATATTTTGATCACAACACCTGAATCTTTAGCAATCATGATTAACTCTCCAAAATTTAAACTTCATTTAGATAAAACGCAGTGGATGATTATTGATGAGATTCATTCTATCGCAGAAAATAAAAGAGGAGTACATCTTAACATTACTGTAGAAAGGTTGCAGAGAATTTCTCCAGGCATGGCAAGAGTAGGGTTATCTGCAACAATAGCGCCATTAGAAGAAATTGCAAAATATTTAGTGGGGTATAAGAAAGGTAAGTTAAGACCCTGTAAGATTGTTGATGTTCAGTTTCTTAAGAATATGGATTTGCAAGTTGTTAGTCCAGTAAGAAGTTTAGTTGAAACAGATTATATGTTAAAACATAAAAAGATGTATGCTTTAATTGCTAAATATGTTAAAAAACATAAGACAACTGTAATTTTTACTAATACAAGAGCGGCTACAGAAAGAGTTGTTCATAATCTTAAAGAGTTTTTTCCACGGGAATTTAATGCGGGTTCAATTGCAGCTCATCACGGGAGTTTAAGTAAAGAAGCTCGTTTTAGTACAGAACAAGCATTAAGGGATGGAAAATTAAAAGTTGTTGTATCTTCCACATCATTAGAGTTAGGTATCGATATAGGTTACATTGATTTAGTTTTATGTTTAGGTTCGCCAAAATCAGTTGCTAGGTTTTTACAAAGGGCTGGAAGAGCCGGCCACCAGTTACACTCTACAATTAAAGCAAGAATTATTGTAATGGACAGAGATGATTTAGTTGAATGTTCATTATTATTAAAATCTGCTAAAGAGAAAAAGATAGATAGAATCCAAATTCCCAGAAATGCATTAGATGTAGTATCACAACAGATTTATGGGATTGCAATTAATCAGGTGTTGAATGTTAATGAATTGTTTGAACTGATTAAAGGCAGTTATTGTTATCATGAATTAACTAAAGATGATTTTTTTGGAGTTATTAAGTTTCTATCAGGCCACTATGTTTCTTTAGAAGAAAGGCATGTGTATGCACGTATTTGGTATGATGAGGAAACTGGACAGATAGGTAAAAGAGGGAAATTAGCCAGAGTTATTTACATGACTAACATTGGAACTATTCCTGAAGAATCTTATGTGAAAGTTAAGATTAAAGATACTGTAGTAGGAATGATTGATGAAGGGTTTCTTGAGAAATTAAAACCTGGTGATGTGTTTGTGTTAGGAGGGAATGTGTATATGTTTAGATTTTCTAGAGGGATGACTGCACAGGTTTCAACTTCTGTTAACCGTCCGCCAACAGTGCCTCGCTGGTTCAGTGAGATGTTACCATTATCATTTGATTTAGCTATGGAGATTAACCGTTTTAGATATTTAATGGATGATCGTTTTGCTAGTAAAGTTAGTCGGGCAGAGATGTTGGAGTTTATTCACTCTTATCTTTATGTTGATACAAAAGCTGCAGAAAGTATTTATCAATATTTTTATGAACAGTATAATTTTAGTGCTATTCCGTCGTATAGGAAGTTAGTTATTGAAACTTATGTTGACAGAGGTAGGACTTATGTAATTTTTCAGACTTTATTTGGTCGTCGTGTTAATGATTGTTTATCTCGTGCATTAGCTTTTGTTATTGGTCGTTCTCAACACAGAGATGTGGAAGTAGGAATTTCTGACAACGGATTTTATTTGTCTGCTGAGAAGTCGTTTAATGCTTTAAGAGCTTTTACATTATTACAACAGGAAGATTTTCGTGGGGTATTAGAACAGTCTATTGAAAAAAGTGAAGTTTTATCTAGACGATTTAGACATTGTGCAAACAGATCATTAATGATTTTACGTTCTTATATGGGACGTTCTAAGACTGCAGGTAGAATGCAAATTGGAAGTAAAATATTGTTTAATGCGGTTAAGCGGATTGATAAGAATTTTCCGATTTTGAAGGAGGCTAGACGGGAAGTATTAGAAGATTTAATGGACTATAGAAATGCACAAGAGTTTATTGATAATGTTGTTAGTGGTTCTGTTTCAATTGTTGAAATTCGTACATTGACACCATCGCCATTTGCGTTTGGATTAATAATGGCGGGTTATTCTGATGTAATTAAAGTTGAAGATAAACATGAATTCTTGAAAAGGATGCACCAGCAAGTTTTAGCTAAAATTTCTTTGAAAAAAGGTAAGAAAGTTTTGAAAGAGAAGAAAGATTTTTCTTATCAACAATATTGGGAAAAAGCTCAGAAAGAGAAAGAGGAAAGTAAAGATTTAGTTAAAGAGAAATTACGATTACAAGTATGGAACTTGAAACGAGTTCCTTTCTATGTTAAAGAAGAGTTGATTAAATTAATTGATAGTGGTTCAATGAAAGATCGGGTTGTTAGTGATTTAAAGAAGTATAGGGAAGATGTTTCTTTGTGGCCATTGGAGTTGAGGGAGTTAGTGTTGGGGAAGATAAACTCTAAAACTTAAAAATATTTATAAATATGTGTAGTTATTTATTTTTAGTTTAATTATAGTGGGACAAGAATGGAAGAAAGCAAAAATTTACATTGAAAGTTAATTCAAAATTGTATGATGAATACAGAGCAGTTTGTAAAAAAGAATGTATGGGTTTGACATCATGGAAAAAGCAATAAAACTATTTGAAAATAAGAAAGTTCGTGTTAAATGGGATTCTGATAAAGAAAAATGGTATTTTTCAATAGTTGATGTTATTGCGGTATTAACAGATAATGATTTTCAAGGTGCAAGAAATTACTGGAAAGTTCTAAAATATAGGCTAAAAGAAGAAGGAAACCAAACGGTTACAAATTGTAACCAGTTGAAATTACCAGCTAAAGATGGAAAATTAAGGTTAACTGATGTGGCTGATACTGAACAATTACTTCGTTTAATACAATCAATCCCATCTAAGAAAGCAGAACCATTTAAAATGTGGCTTGCAAAAGTTGGTAATGAAAGAATAAATGAAACTCAAGATCCTGAATTGGCAATTGATAGAGCAATGCAAACTTATTTACAGAAAGGATATTCTAAAAACTGGATAAATCAACGTTTGAAGACTATTGAGGTTCGTAAAGAGTTAACAGATGAGTGGAATCGTGTTGGAATTGATAAGCAAAAAGATTTTGCAATTTTAACAAATGAAATAACTAAAGCATGGTCTGGAAAAACAATTAAGGATTATAAGCAGTTTAAGGGTTTGAAGAAGCAGAATTTAAGAGATAACATGACTAACATTGAATTAGTTCTTAATATGCTTGCAGAAGCAACAACAAAAGAATTTTCTGAAAAAGAAAGTCCTAAAACATTTTCCCATAGCAAAAGTATTGCTAAAAAGGGCGGAACGGTTGCTGGCAACACTAGAAAAGACATTGAAAAAAAACTAGGAGAAAAAATAGTAAATCCAAAAAATGCTAAAGAGATATATCTCAAAAAGAAAAAGAAGAGAGTAAAGATTTAGTTAATGAGAGATTGATTAAGTTAATTGAGAATGGTTCAATGAAAGATAGGGTTGTTAGTGATTTAAAGAAGTATAGAGAAGATGTTATGAATTGGCCATTGGAGTTGAGGGAGTTGGTTTTGAAAGAGATATTATTGCCTAAATAACAACAAAGTTTATAAATAACTAATTACTTATGTTAGTAAAATGTTACTTAATAATAAAATACCGATATCTGAAGAGTTTTTAAGAGATTTTAAAGCGAAGCTAACTGGAAGTTTTATTGCAAAAAAGAAGAATCTTAACCAAAAAACTGTTTCAAACTATCTAAACAAATTAGAAAAAGAACATATTTTAAAAAGCAAGATTGAAGGCAAGAACAAGCTCTATTTCTTGAACTTAGCCAATAAAGAAATTACGAAAAATTTTATAATAGCAGTAGAACATCTCAGGACAATTAATTTCTACAAAAGTAACATCATGATAAAAGAGATTGTAGAAAAAATACAAAAAAACATTAAAGGAACTGCAATAATTTTTGGAAGCTATGCAAAAAACATCCAAAAACGAGGTTCTGATTTAGATATTTTAATAATTGGGAAATGTAATGAAAAGGAGATAGATAATATCTCAAAAATATATAAAGTGGAGATAAATCTTAAGATTTATCCAAAGTTAGAGTTTGATATCTTAACAAAAGAAGTTATTAAAAACCATATTATCATAAAAAATACAGAACGATTTATTGAGGGTGTAATAAATGGATAAAATTAAATGGTGCTTGAATGCAAAAAATGGGCTTGAATTAATTGAACCAAATGAAAATTTAACAAAAGCATATCTGAAAAAAGCAGAAGATTCACTAAGAGCGGCATTAGTATTAAAAGATAATAAAGACTGGGAGATTTCATCATCCTATTATACAATGTATTTTTCACTCTATGCAATACTTATGAAGATTGGTGTCAAATGTGAGATTCATTCCTGTACAATCAATTTCATGAAAGAATTCCTAAACAAGCATTTTACTTACGAGGAGATTGATTTTGTGGAAAAATCTCAAAAGGCGAGAATTGATACACAATATTATTCGGATAGAAATATATCTGGTAAGTTATATACTAGAATAAAAAATGATACTGCATTGTTCTTAGTGAAATGTAAAAATGCACTAAATGATTTAACTGAGCAAGAAATTAATGATATAAGAAACAAAATCAAAGAGTGTAAATGACCACCCTCCCCACCGTAAACGACGGGACATCCTAGAAAATGGGGGATTTAATGTAACACCGTTTATGCATATTCTCTAAACATTGCTAAAGATTAAATAAATTAACCTAACTCCTCTATCTTACCATTCTCTTTCTCATAAGCTTCCCGAGCAATAGGTAATTCCATGATCATTCTCTTGACAGTATTGTAGACTGAAGGAGTTTTCTCAACATTAAGAGCTTGAAGAATATTTACCATCAAACCAATAAGAGGCACATGATATTCAGCATCCATTTTATCTAAATTACCTAAAACTTTAACCAAATGGCCAGTAGTATACTCATTCACAGGAGCTAACTTAATTATTATTTCTTGTAAATAAGCCCTACCAGGAGCAGTCTGCAAAGATCTTTTCTTATTTCTAGCAAAACTGCCGAATAAGCCTCTTTGATCATTACTTTGGTCTATCCTAAACGATGCTGATGAAGAAACATCTTTAATTAACGCCAAACCATTCTCTGCATCCGTACCGCCAACAATGTAAAGGAACATTTCCCAAGAAACTAAATTTTGTTTCAAAACTTCTTCTTGTTGATGTAACACTTCCATTTTATCTGCAGCAGATGACTCTAAATACAAACCTAAAGCAGCGTATTTGTCCGTTGCAGCAGTAGGATTATCTAGTTGCCCTTTAATTATAGCGTGAACTTCAGGAGTATCTAACCTAGATAACAATCCTAGACAAAGATTCTTTAATTGCCTATTCTTAACAGCATGTGTTTGTTTTTCTAAGTAAGTTTTACCTGAAGCAACAACAGATGCATAATGGTTATACAACTCTTTTAACTTAGAAGAATACTTTTTAGCAATTGCGGTGGAAATTCTTTTACGCATCTCATACAACTCTCTATACTTATGCGCATAAGTTTCATCTTCAACAGAACTAAAAATTGTTAAGAACTTTGCACCAACCCGATTTAACAGTTCTTCATCTTGAAACAATTCAAAATATAAATCAACTAAATCTTCTCTCACAGCAGCATCTTCATCTTTCAACAATCGCATTTTCTCAGTATCCCATAATCTATACCATGCAGAATATCTAGCTACAACATCTTTATCTTTACGAACTTGTAAAAATAATTCTTCTTCAGTAACTCCATATTTAACTTTACCAAAGAAAGAATAGCCTCGATTAAGAGAAACAAAAGCTGGTTCTTCAGTTTCAAAAACAATTGTATGGTCTTTAGTTTTAACCCATTCAGTTTTCTCAGCTAAAACTTCTCCTTCACTATTACAAACAGCTGCAACAAAAGGAAATTGCCATTCACCATTAGTTTGTGTTAACTGTAATGTATACTTACCATTATCATACGATCGATCAACAGCAACTATTGGATAACCGGTTTTCTTTAACCAACCAGCAGCCATTTCAGTGAAATCTTGACCAGAAGATTCACCCATTGCGGTGACCCAATCTGCACGAGAAGCGTTACTATGTTTATATTTTGAATGATATGCATCTAAACCTTTAACGAACTCTTCATTGCCCATTAAAGTTTGAATCATCCTAACAAATTCTGGCGCTTTAACATAAGTTACAGAAGTAATTAACTCATTACAGTCATTAAATCCGTCAGGTTCAATAGGCATTGCACCCGCAGAAATGTCTTGTGCAAGAATCCCTGCACCTGGAGCAAGTAAAGTTAATGCATCTCCTAAACGAATAGTTTCATCT
>JABHXC010000011.1 GCA_018657475.1 Candidatus Woesearchaeota archaeon | reverse complement strand
GAAGATAAAACAACATCACTTGAATCTTCTTGATCCGAATCAAACTCACCAGTGGAAGGATTATTAGTACCTATATTGTTAACCACTTGAGCAGATGCAGTAGCTACTAAAATTAAAATCAAGAATAAAAACAATAAACTAAATTTTTTCATTTAGTAATCCTCCACATCATAAACTTGAGGTCCAATAAGTATAAATTTCTTTCTTGCTTTTACTTCTTTTACAGAAACAGGATTTGTAATAACTACTTCCAATGTGTATTCTCCTGATACAAAATCAATCTCGGTGATGATATAATCAGCAACACCAACAAAATCTTTATCTTTTGAACTAGTCATATCAACATGATAATTTTCTCGTTCATCAATATCATACACAACTTTCCCTAAAGGATCAATCAAACGATAATTTCTAATCAAAGATACTTGTCCATTCTCAACACTACTTTCAACTAAAAATCGTACATAAATGTCATCACCTGCGATAAAAGTATCAACTTTCTCAAGACAATCCAAGTCGTTATTAATATAAGAACATAAATCAAATGCCCGTAAATCTAATGCACCTTCCCTTCCTAACGGCAGAAACTCAGCATTTAACACTTCTTCTTGATCACCAGAAGGAGTTAATACACCCGCCTTTACTAAACTAAGAGTCACTCCACTAACCACTACTATAAGAACTAAAACAAGAAGTACTTTTATTGCCCAATTACCTTGTTTATTCATGAACAAACCTCAACACCTTCAGTATATCCAAAAGAATTTGCAACTTCACATAAGTATCTTTGTACACGAACAAATTCCCCGTCATCAGTCATATCATCAGAATACGGCTCACCTGATTCAACACCCCATACTCGTGTAAAGAAAGCTCGTAATAAATTATTAATTTCAGTAGTATGTAATTGCGCATTATCAACACGAGAACCTTCCATAACTAATGAAGCAGTCCAATAATAAATAGCTAATGCGTTTGATAAATCTCCCTGCCCAGAATTAACAACAGGCGAAGCTAAACCAGCAACAACATCATACCTTCCTTCTACAAAATGATCATGATACTCACTTGCTTGCAATAATGCAGTTATTTCACGTTGTACACTAATATCTACTCTATGACGATCTTTCTCTCTACCAGCATCAACTCTTTGACTTAAGAATCTACAACTTCCACCTTCATCTTGTTCATATAATGAATAAGTCACTCTGATTGAATTACTATCAACTCCACCAGTAACACCACCTCGTTCAACAACTCTGTAAACACATTGATCTTCTCCACTAATTAATGCACCAACCACATTACTAATCCTAAACCCTTGAATATCAAATACAATCCCGTTTAACTCAGATAAATCAGTTACAGGAACTCCTGCAGAAACAACCACTCCACTCAATAACTCATAATCCTGATCAGGCCCTAATGTAACTCCTGAATCAACAGTCAACTGAATCCCACCATTAACATTTTCATAAGCAAAAATATACTCATCTGGTGAAACATCTTCAGGAACACTTCCTTGAGCTTGTGGATGTATACAACCAGAGTTACTTTGAGAGGAAACCAATTCAATGTTGCTATAACTCCCACCTAACATACCTTCACTAACAACTCCTAAAACATCTTGAATTTGATAAAACCCATCAATATTTTCAGGAATTGGTAAAACTCTTTTTTCTTGTACGCCAACAATGTTGGGAGCATCTCGAACTAAACATTGTCCATTCCCATCAGTTTGAACATGTACTCTTGTACGAATAGTTTCACCTAATGTGTACAAGTTAATAGTATCACAATCCATCCAAGCACCAGACTCTGCATCTTGACACATCACGTAAGGTTCTTCAAGATAAGCCCCACCCATCCCAAATAAATTAAACAATTCAGGACACTGATATCTTCCAGATAAATCAACATTACACGAAACAGCCCCAGGCGGAGTAATATCATTGATTGCTTCATAAAACGTTGCAGTTAATCCATCCACTTTAACACCTTCATCAAAACAATGTTCAACATTATCCCGTTCTGACTGATCTAATGAAACTTCTACTAAAACATGATCATATCGATAATTTGATTCAACTTGTATAGGTGTTTGTAGTGGAATATCATGCATACTTCCAGATCTTAAAGATTCTCCAGAATGAATAATTTTTTCTTTCTCTCGTTCAAAAGAAGCATCATACTCTTGTGCATCAACACAATCACATTGTTGTTCACCACAATCTACTCCAGGATATCCTAAATCTTCTTGCCCGATACATTTTAATTTAACATTATAATTACGTACTCTGCATCCAGGTAAGATTATTCCACCTACATTATAATTGAACACTGCAGTTTGTCTTGCAGGGTTATAAGTAGTTAATTCCCTTGTCTTTGGCGCCATTACAACACTTGTTGATATTGGGAAAGCGTAAGCTGCATCTAAGAAAAACTCTTCACTAAATAAAGGCATTTCATAACCAAATGCAGCTAAACAAATAGATTGTGAAAATCCTTGTGCACCGCCACTAAAATATTCGTTCAATACTGCATTACCATATTCATCACGTAAATCAGTAATAGAAGATTCAACTGATTCACCTATAGCATCAAATCCACTGTCAAGTACTTCTGCAACACCAACTTCACCTTCACTTTGATGTTCTAATGTTACGGGAGTACACTGATTAACTAATGAAGCTACAGTTTCATACATTAACCCACAAACATGCCGAGTGAATAATGCTTGACACATTCCTGCATCTTGTAATCCTGTATATTTTGCTTCAACTAAACAATTTCTCATACCTGTAAGAATACTTTCTAACATAACTACATTCTTTAACATTCCAGGTAAACAAAGTGTTTGAAATGTAGAAATAACATTTTCGTGAGGATCAACCGCTGCAACTTGCGGATCATCCCTAGCATAATCTAATAAGAAATTTGCTCCAAACGCTCCAGTAAAATCCCTTCCATCATAATATCTTATTGGAGAATAATAAGTTCCATAAGCACCATGACTGTCACTATATTGTTGTGCTTGCCTGTAAACCCACGGTTCTTCTTCAATTGCTGAACGTAATGTATGTTTATCATTCCTGTGAGGTTCATCTTCAATATCTTCTCCTATACAAACACACTGTTCTAATCCTGTTTCTCCTAAGAAACAATCAGAAGTGTAACCAGCAGCATATTTATTACCAGTTAATTGATTACCATTACCATCAACTAAAGTTGTTCTTCCATCAATCTCTCTTTCCTGATAACATCCTTTACTTCCACCACTAGTATCAGCACTAAATCCTCCACGACGTGGATTACTACAAACCTCTTCACATTTCAAATTTCTTCCAACAAAGAAATCTTGTGATCCAGGTGGCTGATAAACACGCAAAGGTTCAGAAGGCAATGCAACATCACCAAGTAATGGAATGATTGGTTCTAAAACAAAAATGTTTCTCCGTGTATCCGCTGGATCTTGCTTTCCTTCACTTTGATCATACCGATACAATATTCCATTTTGATCTTGCCAACAAACAGTATCAGTATCAGAATAAATAGCTCTGTCAACACCTACAGGACTAGATTGTTGAATTAATTCCAAACAATTTTCTCTTCTAACTAATGGAATCCCACCACCAGTTACTGCACATTGCTGCTGACTAAGAATAACATTACCAATTTTTTCTTCTGATTCAGTTTCAGTCCATCTAGCAGGAACTTCCCTACAAAATGCTCTATCACAAGTAAATTTGTATGCCTTATCTAATGCAGATTCAAATTTCCAAGTACCAGCTGTGGAAGGACAAGCTTCATCTAAAGATATCAAATCAGCAGGAATATTTTCAAGTCCAGCTTCACGCCATTCTTCTATTGTACTTTCTAAATACATTCCACTTTGATCAACTTTACATTCACTATCAGGATCTATCGCCCCACTTAACCCTTCAACTTTTGAAGTAAAAATTCTTACCCATCTTGCTACAGTTCTACCTAACCAAGAAGTTACACAACTAATTCCTGCAATTATTGTTGCTTTTTCTAAAATTGGCCTTACAGTTTCTAATTGACTTATTGTCCAATTTAATGCATCCACTCCCTCATCAGCTAAAAAGTCAGGAATTAATTCACTACTTTCAATAGGAATATCAACAAAATAATTTAAGTCAGTACAAGAAGACTGAAATTTAGTTTCTCCCCATTCATTATCACCAATCCGTTCCTGATAACTTACTACCATCTTTAAAGGAAAAGTTACTTGCCTTTTGCTAGTAAAATCATCCCATAAATCTTCATCCCTTTCTTTAAACTCTTCAGCAGAATGTAATTGCCAGGAAGAATAAACTGAAGATTCATCTGAACTAACTACCGTGTTTGGCCTGCTAGTAGGAAATAATCGACAACCAACATTATCTTCATCATCAACCATTGTTTGAGTACAAGCTTTTTCAAAGTCTACATCAATAATTTGGTATGCAGTTGTTGTATCATCAGGATCTTCAGCAACACCTGAACCTTGATAGTTCAATTTAAACACTGCTTGAACTTCTTGTCTTCCTTGTTCCATTAATGTTGGATTTAATCTTAATGGAGCCTGAAATTCCGCTAAAGATTCAGGAGAAAAATCAAAGTTTTGTGAGAAACATGTATGTACTGTAACTGAAGTATCCCAATAACCAGTTTTACCAGTTTGATCTTCTGCAATTAAATAAATGTAATATGTTTTTTGTTGTGCATCTTCCAAATCTCTTGAAGAAAATACAGATAAGTCCAATAATGCAGTTGGCACTTCACGTGGCCGAAGATCATCTAACTGTAAATTAAAACTCTCAAAATCTACATCAGCAAATGTAAATTCCCCATCAGCATTTGCTGTAACTTTTTCTCTTGCACGATCAAAGTTTGGCTGTTGACCAGTTCCAGTTTGCCTAAAAGTGTAAAGATAAACTTCTGCACCAGGTTCAGTTTCTCCTGAAATTGTAGATTCAGCTTGCCCTTCATAATATTCTCCACCTTTAACCAAAGTTGCAGAAACTCTTGGAGGCTGAGTATCAGCAAGAATAGAAAAACTTTCAGATGTAGTAAAACCTGCTGCATCAGTTGCAAACAACTCCCCTGAATTTTCTCCTTCTTGTAAACTAACTGTTGTTGAAAGTGTAATTCCCTCACCAGATTCTTGTGATTGATTGTTAACAACTAAATCATAAGTTACAGGTTCAGAAAATGTTGCAGAAACTCTAATTTGTGTATCTTCAACAACTTCTGGGAGAGTTAAATTAATTTGTGGCCGATCAGTGTCAGCAAAAACTTCTACATCAAGACTATTTTCATTTCCTGCAACATCTTTAGAAGAAAATGTCATTACATTCAAACCAGAAGCTAAAAACACGCCGGTAAAAGAAAACAAACCTTCAAAATCCGCAGTCGTAGCCGAAGCTACTTCACTATTAACTAAAACTGTAACAGTTGCCCCTGCTTCAGTAGTTCCATTAATATCTATTTGAGTACCAGAAATAACAGCAGAAACATCAACTTCAATGGTTGGAGGTATAATATCAACAGCTAAAGTCATAAACTCATATTCATTTTCATCTATTACATCACCACTTTGTACAGTAAAAGTATAATCTTGTTCTGGCTGTAAATTTGTTAAAGCAACTTCATGAGAAGTAACAGCATCAGCATCACCAACAGTTAAGGTTACACTATCAGCAGTATACTGAACAAAACTGTCAGCTGGTTCATCAGTTTCCCAAACAACCGTTGCAGCATGTGAAGTAACATCAACAGCACTAACACCAGAAATAGATACAGCTGTAGCTAAAGGTAAAGTAAAGAATAGCATAATAGCTAGTGTTGCAAACCACTGTAACCTTCTTTTTCGTTTCATTCTAATTCTGGTACTGGAACCATACTACTAGCCGTTGGTAAACCTGTAAAAAGTTCAATTAAATCATTATCATTGGCATTTTCATCTGTAACAACATGAAATGTTAATTCATTAGCTGTTACTAAAGATTCCCAATCAACTTCCCATTCTCCTTTATAGCCACCAATTAAATTGTTATCATCGTTTAAAACACTAATATCTAAGTAATAAGTAAAATCTGCTTTACCTAAAAATTCAAGTTTTTGTTCAGCAATAAATTCTTCATCTAATGCAGATGAAAATGCAAGAGACGTTTCATGGAATGGATCACTCTCACCTGGCTTGGTGTATTTAATTTGGACCAATACAGTTTTATCATCTTCTAATTCAGTAGTACTGTTTAAATCATCAAAATCATGTTCAATAAATTTAATATCTGAAGCAGGGAAATTAAATAACGGGGTTAAGTCTAATTCAATTTGTTTGTTTGGAATTGTTAAAACACGTTCCCAATTTTCTTTATAACCATCCTTTTCTCCACGCAATATTCCACCAGCGCAGTATGGGAAATTTGCTCTTACTCCTGCCACACTCCCTAAACCAGCAAAATCATATTGGGTTTTTGCAACATCACAACCATACCTTAAACAAGTAAATGATAATTCAACATTTTCAAGAGCTTCTCTGGAATAAACTCCTGTTTTCAGATTTTCAACCAGTTCATAACTAAACACCGTCATAGGGATAGTTCTTTCTTGACAATATTCTTCATCTGTAGCTGTTGCTGCGTATAATGTTGGTTGTATTGGAAGATATTCACTCCTATCAGGCAAGTTGTTGTTTAAGTGTACAGTAAAAGCCATTTTGAATCTGTAATCATTTTCAATATCAATCACATCAACTAAAACAGGATATGAAACATCATAAACAAATTTCCACGTTTGCATACATAATGCAGAAACTAAAGGTCCATCTCCGCCTAATTGTCCACTTCTCAAAGAAGTTCCAGCCCTGGGAGTTACATCAAATGTAAATGGATAAGAATTATCATAATGGAATTGTGTATCAATACCAGGTGCAGAAAGATTATTTCCTACATACCATGCATAATGATTTTCATAATATGGGAATTCTTTAGGATATTCAATAAAATCTGTACCTTCAACTTTTAATTGTGCCAAATTAACCCGCAATAAATCCTGAATTGAAGATTTCACTTTACTTATCTTCCAAGTTTTTGTAGAACAACCAAATTCAATTCCTGCTAAAGGCACATCAGGATGTTCTAAAGCAATTAAATCTTGAGTTATATCTTCTAATTTTAATTCACGCATTTCAGCTTCAATTATAGCTGCAGCAGTTTCATGAATTTTTTTAAGTTTGATTGAAGATTCAGCTACATGATTAATTATTTCACTTATTACATCATCTGCAGCATTGTGAATTTCTACATCCCAATGAACATTAAAAGTAACACCATTATCAATAATTTGTGTGTTAGAAGTTAATGGACTTTTTTCTACAATTGTATAACTTTCAGTAAAAGGTTGTAAACTTTGAACACATTCTCTAAGATTAGCTTCAATATATCTGTCAAGTTCATGTTTCAATTCTGATAGTGTAGGAACATTTGTCCGTTCTCCAACTGCCCAGTAAGGTACAACTTCTTCTGGAGATAAACGTAAATGCTGGCTTGCATCCTGTGCAAGAGTTGAGGGAACTTCTATGTAACCACCGTGCAAGCCAAGCAAGAACAATGCATCTTCACCTACAGTTTCCATACAGCCAGAGATAAATGTGTTAACTCTACCTTTTTCTGTAGGTGCTACTTCTTCAGGTTTAAAAGTAGCCAATTCTGATTGTAATGTGAAAACAAGTACCACTGCAAGAATAAGTAAAATACCAATTATGATAAAAATCGTAAGTTGCCCTTTTTTCGATGGAAAAAAAGAAATCTTAGAAGTACTACTAGCATCCCTCAAACTCTTTTTGTACATGAACATAAGTATATTTAAGCGATTTATAAAGGTTCTCATGTAGTTAGCGTCTATAAAATGACTAAATTTTAATGTTAAAAAGAAGATTTTAATAAAACATATTAAAAAAAGTGCATTTAACCTATATAACTTACATCTTTTTTCTGTGCTTTTGCACCTGCTTGAGAGTGTGCCATAAGTTCAACTGCCAAATCATTAGTCTTTTGCATTAATTCTTTTTCAACTTTGATAATGTCTTTAGTCATCTTCTTTACATCGACACCCAATTTATGTTTTCTTTCTAAAACTCTAAGAATTTCTTTTGCTCCTTTTATTCCTAAAAACATTGGATGAGCAAATGTTTCAGCCAATAATGCAACTCCTGGAAAGTTTCTTTTTTGTCCTAATCCTAAAAGAATTCCACTAACACCCACTATTGGTCCAACAACTCCAAAAATATTTTTTTGAACTTTTAACGATTTTGCGGTGTATTGCTTATGTAAATCCTTATTATTTCCGGTAACATAAACTTTAGGTTTATCAGGAACCTGTTGTAACCCAATCCCCCCGGTAGTAATCATTTCAGTACAATTGTATTTTTGAGCAAGTTTAATAATTTCTTCACAAAAACCATAAACCGATTCTTCATCAATGGGTTGAATGTCCCCCGTTAATAGGAGAAGATCCCTTTTATTTTTTGATTTTTTGTAGTACAATTCAATTTTAGGCATCTCAATTAAATTATTTTGTGTTACAAAAACTGAATGAGGAAATTTATGTGAAAAGAAACTGCATAATGGTTTAGCTTTCAATTCTTCTATTAAAAAATCAACTGCAATTTTTCCAACATTACCTATCCCTGGAAGTCCTTCAATTAAAATTGGTTTATCTAACTTTGGAATTGTCTTAGACAATTGCGTTATTTCCCATTCTGCCATTACCAATTAAATGAAGTAAAGATTTATAAGAGTTTGGATGAGAAAACTCTGATTCAAAAAATCATTTTCAAGTTTAACAACACTTAAATAACAGTTTCTAAAAAATAACAACAATCATGTGTGGAATAATTAGTTACTATGGAGACAAATCTCCTGCAAAGATTGTGAAAGATGGTTTGGAAACGTTAGAATATCGTGGTTACGATTCTTGTGGTGTTGTAATAAATACACAAAATGGTCTTGTTGTAAAAAAAGATATTGGAAGGGTGAAAGAAGTTTTAAAAGAACTCCCTCAAGACCAAAGTAAAATGGCCATGGGCCACACAAGATGGGCAACACATGGTGGAGTTTCAAAAGAAAATAGCCATCCCCATTTATCCAATAATGAAAAAATCGCAGTGATCCATAATGGAATCATTGAAAACTATCAAGAGTTACGTCTTTTTCTTAAACAAGAAGGGTTTAAGTTTTCCAGTGAAACAGATACAGAAATCATTCCTAATCTTATTCAATTTTATTTAACAAAAGAAAATAATCTTAATGCTGCTGTAAAAAGAACTGTCCACCAGTTGGAAGGAAGTTTTGCGATTATTGTTATGAGTTCAGATCATCACAAAATGATAGTTGTTAGAAAAGAATCACCTTTAGTCATTGGCGTTGGTGATAATGAATTTTTTGTTGCTTCAGACATTCCAGCATTTCTGCAATATACTAAGAAAGTTATGTATTTGCATGATTGGGATTTTGTTGAGATTGGTAAAGGTTACTTAAAAACAACCAATCTAAAATCAAATGAAGAAGTAAACAGACAGGTAGACACAATTGCTTGGGATGTTGAACAAGCAAAAAAGGGAAAGTTTGAACACTTTTTATTAAAAGAAATCACAGAACAAGCAGATGTTGTTACTAAAGCCATGCAACAAAATCCAGAAATAATAAAAGAAATTGCTGAGTCGATTAAAAATGCCAAAGGAATTTATTTTATTGGGTGTGGAACTGCATATCATGCTTGTCTTGCTGCAAGTTACAAATTCTCCAGTATAGCAAAATTGCATGTTAATGTATGTTTAGCTTCAGAATTTCCAAATTATCAGCACTTTATTGTTCCAGAAACTTTAGTCATTGCCGTTTCACAATCTGGAGAAACTGCAGATCTGTTAGAAGCAATTAAAGTTGCAAAAATTAAAGGAGCAAAAGTATTATCGATTGTCAATGTTATGGGCTCCTCACTTATGCGTGAATCTGACCACTCTTTACTTCAACAAGCAGGTCCAGAAATCGCCGTACTTTCAACAAAAAGTTATACATCACAAGTCTCCATCTTAACATTACTTGCCCATGCACTTGCTGGAAGTTATGATGAAGGTAAAGAAAAACTAAACGACTTAATTAAACATATATATTATCTCACATCATTATCAACGAGAGACCATGTTAAAAAAGTTGCAGAAAAATTACAATATGCTAAAGATCTTTACATTATTGGTAGGGGAGATCAATTTGCAACAGCGTTAGAAGCAGCATTAAAAATTAAAGAAGCATCTTATATTCACGCTGAAGGTTTTGCCGGAGGAGAGTTAAAACACGGTTCTATTGCTTTAATTGAAAAAGGAGTTCCCTGTATTGTGTTAACCTCAGAAAGTACAGAAAAACAAATATTAAGTAATGCAATGGAACTTAAAAGTCGCGGAGGTTACATTATTGGTATTGGCCCAAATAATAATGAAATTTTTGACTTTTTCATTAAAGTTAGAGAGGCTGAAGAGTTCAATTCTATTTGTCAAATAGTTCCGTTACAAATTCTTGCCTATCAACTTGCAGTTCTACGTGGTTGTGATCCAGACAAACCTAGAAATTTAGCCAAAAGTGTTACAGTTAAATAAAATGCGAGGGACGAGGTTTGAACTCGCGCACCCACTAAGGGACTAGGCCCTCAACCTAGCGCATTTGACCACTCTGCCACCCTCGCATAAAACAAATAAGAAAAGAACTTGTTTAAAAATTTACCTAGAAACTTCTAGAGTAACTATCAGAAACCACAATTTCATTTAATTGAGCTTCAAAATCTTCATTTGAGATTTTTCTCCCTGATTCATCCCCACAACAAGAAATACTTGGATCAAACTCAGAAGATAATCTCAGTACAGTATTAACTGTATCACTAGAAAGATTTGGATCACAGTCAGAAAGTAATTTCAGCACAATGTTAACCACATCACAAGAAAGATTTGAATCATAATCAGAAAGTGAATCCTGAGTAATATTATCTTTATAACAAGCAGCTAAATCTGAAATCTGAAAACTTTTTTCCGAATAAAATCTTTCCATTTTTAACTTCAAAAAATTAACATTTTATTTAAAATTATTCATCTAAAGAGATAATAGTTACACCATCTCGATAAATATCATCTTGAGGAATCCTATAATCACCTGAATGATGCTTCTCACGTTTTTCATCCTCTTCTGGATTTCCATAAGGCATTGGAACATGTATTCGAATTTCTTCCTGAATTGGCTTTTTCCTCTCCCTTCTTAAATAATCATCAATTACTACTGGATCTACAAAAAGTCGAGACATAAGAGTAAGTAAACAAAAGAAATATTTAAATGTTTTTACTCGTTAAGAACAACGGAGCATTTATTCTTAACACAAGCTATACTTCCCTGTCCACAATCTAAAGTTCCAGGTTCACAGACCGCAGTACAAATAGCGTTCTCACAATCAGGCGCATAATCAACATTTACTGCAGCAGATGCATGACAACAAGTAGCTGCAATACAATCACTATCTACATTACATTGCTCTTCAACTTGAACAACAGTGGTACAACCTACTAAAAGAACACTAACGACCAACAATAAAGCAAAAACAATTCTCATTTAACAAAATCCTCCTCATATGATATGTTAGAATTAATTTCTCCTCGTAAATCTTTACCAACCAATTCTTTAACATCTTTAGCATAATTAGCTAATAACCAAGATAATTTCACAAATGCGGTGTTCGCTAACATATCTTTCCCAGAAATAACACCTAATTCTAGCAAATCTCTACCTTTATCATAAACATTCATGTTTACAGATCCAAATAAACATTGCGTTGTCATAACAACTACACAACCAGAATCCACTAACGACCTAATAGCAGGGTAAATCTTTTTATGAATTTTACATAAATTATTAGGAACTTGTCCAGGAGTGTGACCAAGCCCAGTACCTTCTATAACTAAACCTTTGTAACCTTTGTAAAAAGAGAATTGTTCAGGTTGCATGTTTACATGAACTTTTAACAATCCAACTTTATCTTCCATTCCAGATTTTAAAACTAATTTTTCAGATCTTTTTACATACTTCTTTTTCTTCCAAGTGATTTTACGAGTTTTATAATCAACTAAAGCTAAAGCAGAATCATTAATTGCTTGAAATGCATCTCTCCGAGAAGAATGTAATTTGTATGTTTTACATGCAGGAAGAATAACGCAAGAATTATCTGAAGAAGAATTATGCATACAAATTGCAACCCCACCAAAATCAGATTTAGCAAATTCTGCAGCACAAATTAAATTCATTGCAGCATCTGAACTTCCTCGATCAGAACTTCTTTGAGCACCAACAAAAACAATTGGTATTGGTGAAGATTCAATTATAAAAGATAAAGCTGCTGAAGCAACAGACAAATTATCTGTTCCAATACCAATGATAACTCCATCAACACCTTTCTTAACATACTTCTCAATAGTTTTTGCAATTAATGTAAAGTGAGAAAATCTCAAATCATCACTCCACATTTGTGCAATTAATTCCGATTCAATATTAGCAATTGAAGATAATTCAGGAAATAATGATATTAATTCTTCTGGACTAAATTCTGATGCCACTCCACCAGTCCTGTAATCTACTTTAGAAGCAATAGTCCCACCAGTGTGTAAGATAGCTATAGTTGGCAAGCTTTTATTCTTAACCATTTTCTTTTTTACTGTTTTAGAAGAAACTCCTTTCTTAAGCACTTTTATCTCTTTAACATCTTTTTTCTTAAAACCCATATTGTAACCATTATCTAATTTAATTATTACAACATCTTTTTCAGGAGACGGTATTAATATTCCTTCTTCAGTACGTCCTTTTGCAGAAACTTTTACTCTATCACCAGGTTTTGACATATCAATAAGAAAAGAATGAGATTTATATAGATTATGCTTCCGAAAAATCTTCAGATAGTGTCATTTTTTAGTTTTTTCTGTCCCCATATAAGGCTTACAGATTCGCCAAGCTTCTTCAAGAGACAATTGAGCTTGCTGAAGATGTTTAACAGTTTCTTCTAATCTTCCTGCTAATTGTGGTCTATCTTTTCTTTTATCCGCTACTGCTTGCTCATTAAGATCTTCTGCTAAATCCCCTATAACACGCGATAAACTATCATAACGAAGATTTCCTAATCTTTTTGCTAATCTCCGAGATGAACCACCATAAACTTTAAGATAACTAGGATGACGCTCTGGAGAGACTTCAAAATCAGGTAAAACAACATCGGGAGGATAAGTAAAATTTGGATAAAATTCTTGAACTTTTCCAACCAATTCATCGTCCGCTACAACACCTAATGCATGAAAAATAATGGCAGTTCTATCAAGATATTTTTTAACATTTTGTTCATTCCAACCAAACATCATAAACTCGGCACATCTTATTTTTGAAATAGATCCACTTGCTGTTCCTTCAGCAATATCCATTGCATGATGTACCACTCGTGCCAAATCTTTTCCATAAAGATTTCTCTCATCAAGTAAAATGTTCAGCCGTTTGGACAAATAATTAGAAAGTTCTTGCACTTCTGAACTTTTCGACAAAGCCATTAATCTCTTGTCATGCCAATTTTTTCTTCTAATCATATTCATTTTTCTAGAACATCTAAAACCAACAAGATAAATTTGAAGTAATTACTTAAACATTTGGGCGTTGCAATGCTAAAATAGCCTGATCAATCTCATTATCAGCTTTTTCAAGAATAACAGGTTCATCAACAATCTTTTCTTCAGAATACTTTATTACCCACGTTTTATCTTTAATCTTAGAAGCAACAGAATCTAAATCATAAGAAGGTTGTTTAGGTTGCCAATGTAATTTTTCTAAACCATCACCTTGCATTCTCGGCAAAATATGAATTAATAACTTTCCTTCAGGATTATCATCAGATACCCCAGATTTCACTATAATATTTGTTCCTTGTGCACCTAACCCTTCAAATACGGCAGTTGCAGCAAATGAAGCAACATAAAATAAATGAGAACTATCAGAAATTGATAATTTACCAATATCTTTTTCTTCCACTTTAGAAAATATTACTATGTGTCCTTCAGAAACACCTTTTTCAGGTACAATTGCAAGAACTTGTTCATCTTCATAAATCACATTAGGCATATCTTCTAAATAGTTAGGGCGTAATCCTACTCCTGAATGCCAAGATGCTGGATTTCTACCAAAATGGTTTTGCATCATGATAGGCAAATTATTTGCTAACATTTTCACTTTATCTCCGGGAGTTGAAACTTTACCAGAAAATAAAAAGTTAAGAAACCCATCACCATTTTCTCTAGGCAATAAATGAAATAAGAAATGTGGAGACTGCTGTCCAGCCACTCCACCATTTGCAATAAAAACGTTCATTCCAGTACGGACCATTGCTTTCTGAATAGCCTTACTTAATTGTGGAATTAATCCAAAATAATGTTTAAATTCATCAGCAGGAATGTATGGCATAATAGGATAATGTTCTTTTAACATAAACAATGTATGTCCTTTAATTGCAGGATTAATATCCATCATTGCAATAGTAACATTATCTTCAAATACTTTCTTTGCTTCCATTTCTCCAGAAATAAGTTTACAAAAAATACATTGCGCTTTCTGCGCTTCTAATTGTTGCTTTATCTCAGGAGTTAATTGCATTTTCACCTATAGTTTGGATCCTTTCTTTTAAAATGATCATAAAAAGAAAAACCAAATTCCCTATCATCAGTAATAATTGTATCTATAATATTAATATTAACACCTTCTCTTCGTTCTGAGTTACCAACAAGAAAACACTTTAAAGGTCTACCTGCAATGTAATGACCTACAGCCCGATTATGACCACCATCTGGATCAAGACAGCTTCTTTCTTTATAATAATCTGGTGTTAATTGATAATTTTCATCATCAATTTTTTCTATATAAACTGCTGGAAAATTATCACCAGCATTAATTCCCCTAATTATTGAATCTATAACTAAATCTGATTTTTGCCCCTCCCAACCAAAAAGTTTCACAGCATCCAAATCCAAGAATATAATCTCTACCATTTTCTATCTAAACAATCAAAATAGAACTATTTCTTCTTAGTTTTCTCAACTTGTTTAGTTAAGTTTAACCTTTTGATCAGTTCTTTGTATCGATTTCTGATAGTAACTTCTGTAACACCAGCAACGTCAGCAACTTCTCTTTGAGTCCGTTTCTCCCCATGCAAAAGAGAACTAACATACAATGCAGCAGCTGCAATTCCTGTTGGACCTCTACCTGAAGTTAATTCAACTTCTCTAGCCATTTCTAGAATTTCAACAGATCTAGATTGTGTTTCAGCTGATAATTTTAAAGCAGATGCAAATCTAGGAATATAATCTGCAGGATTAGATGGTTTAATGCTAATACCTAACTCCCGGGTCACGAATCTGTAAGTTCTTCCAATTTCTTTCTTTTCAATACCAGAAGCTTCTCCCATTTCATCAAGAGTTCTAGGGACTTCATGTCTTCTACAAGCAGCATATAATGCTCCTGCAACAACTGATTCCATACTTCTACCACGAACTAAACCTTTCTGTACAGCTAATCTGTAAATTCTTGCTGCTTCTTCTTCAACAGATTTAGGTAACTTCAAAAAAGAACTTACTCTTTTCAATTCTGCTAAAGCCACTTTAAGATTTCTTTCAATAGCAGTAGATATTCTAATGTTCCACTTTCTTAATCTAAAAAATTTATCCCTATCTTTGTCTGAACCTAATTTGTAAAAATCTGATGTAGAACCTATTTCTGTTCCTAATCCTTGATCAAATTGTGTATGTGAAGTTGGTGCACCAGATCTTCTCTTACTTGGACCACTATCATCTTGGAAATCTCTCCATTCCTGGCTGAAATCAACCATTCTGTCTTCAATAACTAATCCACAAGTCCGACAGAGAGTTTCACCTTTATCAGTATTTCTAAAAATATCACTACTGCCACATTCCGGGCATTCTTTGAGGCTTTTTCGTATCATTTTGTTATCACCAAACAGAACTATCACCAAACATAAGATTTATATACAATTTTCGTTCATTGTTTATAAATCTTACGGAAAAAATAGCTAAAACAAAACCTTTAAATAGGTTAAAAAATTCTCTAGAGTATGAATAAAAGAGGACAACTGGGCATTATTGAATTTAAATACTTTATTATGGGTTTAATTATTGGCCTAATTATTATGTTTGTTCTTGCGGGATTAAGCTGTAATGGCGTTCTTCCATTCAAATTCCCTTGGGTTTGTGCATAATAGATTACCACAAACGTTATTAATAGAATTTCTAACCTTAAATTTATCAAAGAGGTAATATAAAAATGGACGTTGAAAGAATTCAAAAAATAAATCAGTTAGCATCAAGTTTACTTACTCAAGGCCTTGCTCAAGATAGAGATGATGCAGTAAAGCAAGCAGAAAAAGTTTTCAGGAGTCAAGATACAGAATCTTATACTGAAATGCGTGAAACAATGCAAAAAGTTCAAGCAGAAAAATCCCCACAACCACAACAAAATGAACTTACACAAGATCAAATTCAAACAATTCTTAAAAAAAATACTGAATATTTAGTAAAAACCATTAAAGCATTCCAAGAGAAAGTTCAAACACTAGAACAAGAGATGGCTGCTATGAAAAATCAAATGAGTGTTAATAAAATTCCTTCAGTTAAAGAATTGGTGATGAGTGCCCCTAAAGTAGAACAAGAGCAACAGATTCAGGCTCAGCAAACACCACAAGAAACACCAAAAGAAGCTCCAATTCATCCTCGGTCTGGCAATTATAAAGAAGCTGACGTTTCAGTTGAAAAGTTCTTTTATATGGGCAGTAAATAACCCATTTTTATTTATTCTCTTTGAACCCTTAGAAAGGTTTATAAATTAGTAACTACTGGACAATAAAAACTCAGTGGGGTGAGTAAAAATTATAAAAAAACTACCGGTATTACTATTATTGATTCTTGCACTTAGTGTGTTTAGCGCTACTGCTGCACTAGAAATTGTTGACGACAAGGTTATTCTTCCTGTTGATTATGAAGGATTTGATACAGATGATGAAGAAACCATCTCTGAAACAACTAACGACTTTACAATCAAGAATACAGGAACTTCAAATATTACTGTTACTATAACTGCAACAGGCTTACCTGTAGATTATTCAGTAGTTTCTGATAAAGAAGTAACTATACAAGCTGGCGAAAGTGTCTCAACTAGTATCGCAATTAACATTCCCCATGAAGAAAGCACAGGCGAAACTACTATTGGAAGTATCCAAATTACAGGTGCAGGTGAAACTGTTACTAAAGATCTTGTGCAAGATACCGCTTTTATGTTAATTGTAAAAGAAATTGAAATTAGCTATAAAGACGAAGATGGTAAAAGTCAAAAAGATGACTTTGACGCAGAAGATGATGATAATTTCGATTTGGAAGAAAAAGTCCAACCTGACTCAGATATTTCATTTAAATTAGACATTGAGAACAGATTTCCAGATGAAGACTATAATGAAGGAGAAATTGAAGATCTTGAAATTGAAGTTGAAGTTGATGATGACGACATTCTTCCAGAAGATTTTGAAAGTACCATTGATATCACTTCATTAAACGCTGATGAAAGTGAAACAGTTAAATTTGAATTTAGCATTCCTGAAGATGTCCCATCAGGAGATTATACTTTCGAGTTTACTATTGATGCAAAAGACGGTAAAAACGTTCGTTACAAAATAGTTAGAGAAGTTACGTTAGAAATTGAAAGAGAACGAAACGACATAAGAATTACGGAAGCAAAATTATCTCCTAATGGTCCTTATTGTCCAGGTACACCTTTTAATTTAAATTTGGAAGTAAAAAATCTTGGTACTAAAAATCAAAAGCACGTTGCTATCTCCATTGCTAATAAAGATTTAAACATCGATGAAAGTGTTGAAGAATTAGAGTTAGACGAATTTGGTAGAAATGATGATGAATTCCAAAGATCATTTAGGTTAGACATTCCACAAAATGCAGCTAAAAAAGAACATAACTTAATCATTACAACTTCTTTAGATAAAGTTTCTAGACCTATTGATACTGAAGTAGTTATTCTTGATGTACAAAGTTGTAGTGGAACAACTGCTACCCCTTCCCAAGATGATGATGATAACACTTCAACAACCGTTATTACCACAACATTAGATACTACCGGAGATAATAGACAAGATACAACAACTTCTCCAGCAAACACTCAAATTGGCGAGGGAGTAATCTTACAAACTATTGAAAATCCAAATAACCAACAAGAGACATTGTTATTTGCACTATTGTTAGTTGCAGTAGTTTTGCTAGTAGCAATGATTGGCCTCTTTTTGGCAATATTACTAAAAAAATAAACGGAGTTAAGAAAATAAAATGACTACTAAAACAATCTTTGCTTTGTTAATGGTATTTCTGCTTGCTGCAGTTGCTGTTAACGCTGAGGTGTACATTAATGAGGTAATGGTTAATCCTAGTGAAGGAAACGATTTTGTTGAATTATATAATGACGGAGAAACAGTTAGTTTAGACAACTGGACAATCCGTGACGCTGACGATGTGTTAAAAACATTTGGAACAGAAGATACAATTACAGATTATGTTGTTATTGATGTCTCAAATAAATTAATTAACTCAGGAAATAGCGTATCATTGTACAACGCTGACATATTAATTGATAAGATTAATTATGGTAGTGTTGAAGAAGATAATGTTACCCATTTAGAAGCACCAGAAGAAGATGAAGTTTTAGTACGAGTTCATGATGGTAATGAAAATTGGACAATTTCAAGCACTGCAACTCCGGGTGCAATAAATAATAGAGTTCCAGTAATTGGTGAACCAGAAGATGATATTACTGGTTCTAGTGAAAATGTTACTTTAAATATTGTAAATTTCCCAGTTACCGATGCTGACGAAGATGAAGTTACCGTTGAAGCATTTGTTGAAGCTGGCGTTTTAGAAGATTTAACTGATTTCAATTTAGTTTCTAATGAAGATGGAACATATAATCTCTCTTTTACACCAAGTTTTAATTTTGTTAAACATCCAGATCTTTTTAGAGAATTTGAATTAACTATTAAAGCAACTGATGATTTTGGTGGTGAAACCAACGTTTCAGCACTTATTAGTGTTAGCGATCTTAATCAAGCTCCAACAATTGACGAAATTGATACTTTGACTTTCATTGAAAAAATGGAAGGTTCATTTACTGTTACAACTAATGACGCAGATGGAGATAATGTCACATATTTTTTCGATGGTGCTGCTACAGGAATGAGTGTAAATGATGAAGGAGTTATATCTTGGCAACCTGCAGTTGGTCAAGAAGATGTTACAAATGTTCTTCTTGTCGTTATTGACCACCCTTACGGAGAAGCTTCTGGAAAACAAGGTTCACAAAGATTCAACGCAACCGTTACAGATGCATTAGCTATTAGTAATGTAAAAGTTAATGGAGACCATGTTGAATCTGAAGGTACAACCACAGAAATTGGTCCAGAAGATGAAATGAGTGTAAGTTTTCAATTAACTAACAATTTAAATAGAGCAATTACTGGCATTGAATTTTCACTAAGCCCATTATTTAGTGAATTTAATGAAACTGTAAATCTTGATGCTGGAGAAACAGATACTGTTACTTTAACCAAAACATTACCGTTAGATATCACAGAAAATGAAGTCGCAACCACATTATATGTAACTGGAGAAGACTTAGAAGATAGAAGTACAATTCCAAACAATTTTCAGTTCACTACAGTAGTTGAAAGAGATGCTGCAAATATTGCAATATCTGAACTAAATTTAAATCAAGATAATGTAACTTGCGGTGCAGAAACAACTTTAAGTATCGACTTCGCTAACAGAGGAGACAATAACGAAGATGATATTGTTATCACTGTTACTGGCCCTAATGAGTTTGAAGAAACTCTTGAAGACATTTCATTAAATGCTGGTGAAGAAGATGACAAAGAGGTTACCATTCCAACAAGTACATTAAATAGTGGTTCAAACACATTTACTGTAACTTTAACTTATCGAAGCGGTTTCTTTACAGAAACAGATTCAACAACTCTTCTTAATTTAGGTTGTTTAGGAGAAGTTTCTCCTACAGATACCACAATTCCACTTGCTAATGAAAATTCTCAAGAATTTTCTATAACTTTATCTGAAGAAGGTGCAAGTGCAAATGTCGCTTGGAACATCACTAAAGATGGAGAAAGCATTGATACTGCAACTGGTTTATCCTATCTATTCAGAGAAACTGAAACTGGAAATTACCAAGTTACTGTAAGTGTTAATGAAGCTGAATCAAACACTTGGCAAGTAAAAGTTACTGATGTACCAATAGCCGATGATTTAACTTTAACAATTGATGATACCGTTACTGTAGAAAACAATTTTGGAAAAATTGAGTTCACTGAAACAGTTAATTTTGGAGATTTAGTTGATTTAGATAAAGTAATTAAGATTACAGATGGCCAAGTTGCAATTGATACTAGTGAAGCTCCTCAGTTAGACAAATCAGCAAGAGTTACTATCAAAAAAATGTTTGACTTACATCAAATTCAAGTATCCGACAATTTTGGTGAAGGTCCATTTAATGAATGTACTGCCTGTGATGGGATTATTAACGCTGATGGTGAATTCACATTTAACGTCCCTGGTTTCTCTACCTATAAAGTTGTTGAAGTGTCACCAGCTGACCTAAACATTAACACAGTTGACTTTACTACAGCAGAAAGAGGCACAACAATTACAGTTAATGTCCCTCTTACTAACACTGGAACTTTAGCTGGATTAACTAACGTTGCTGCATCCACTACAATAGATGACCGTTACAGTCCAGTTATTTCAAACGTCCCAACTAGCATAGCTGCAGATACAACTGCAACCGCCCAATTAAGTATCACTTTAAGTGAAGATGCTGATGGTGGCAGACAAAAAATTGGAACTTTCACGGTTACTAGTGCAGAAGACAGTGAAACTGTTGATGTATTCCTAGAAACAGAAAGTGCTTTGGTTATCACAAACATTGAGATCAATGGAAAATCATCTGGTGATTTAAAACTTGATGAAGAAAATGAAATTGAGATTGAAGTTGAAAACACATTAGATGATGTCACTATTGAAAACATTGATGTTGAAATTCTGATTGATTTAGGCGACGATGAAGTTGACGAAAGTGAAGAGATTGATGATTTAGATGAGGGTGACGAAGATACTGCAACGTTTACTTTCAATTTAGCAGATGAAGATATCGAAACTGATTCTTTCACATTAGAAATCACTGTTGAAGGACGAGCAGAAGACGGTTCACGCCACACAACAACAGAAGAAAAAACAGTTGACCTAGACTTAGAAACACATCAATTAATGATTGATCGTGCTTCTGTTACCCCAAGTACATTAAGCTCTTCAAGAAGAGGCAGTGTACAAGTAACAATTAAGAATATTGGTCAGAAAGATGAAGATGAAGTTAAAATTCAAGTTTCAAATCCAGAATTAGGAATTGACTTGAATAAAGATAACATCAAAATCGATAAGTTTACAGATTCTGATAATGATGGAAGAGTAACGTTTAACTTTGCTGTTGAAAATGAAGTTGCTGCAGGAACATATCCAATTGAGATTGAAGTGTTCATAGACGGTGACTTAGAAGATAGCACAAATGTTGACCTTACTGTGAGTGAAACTAGTGTAACACAATCATCTACACAACAACAAAATCAGTTGAATAGTCAAAGTAATGCTGCTTTAGCGCAACAATTACAACGACAACTAGAAGCACAATTAGCTACAGAACAAGTTCCTAGTGAAAGTTCAACTGTTAAAGCATCATTTAGAGAAAGCAACACTTATACCACATTATTAGCTGTGTTAGTAGTGTTAGCCGTTATTGCAATGATCTTGTTGATTGGTTTAATGATGAGAAAACGCTAATTTTTTATTTTTCTTTTTTCTTTTAATTCTCATAACTTTTAAAAATACAACCCAAATACAAACTACCATGCAATCAATTAAGAGAATTATCATCCATAAGAAGACAGGTAAAAGATTTTTAGTTAAAGATCTAACAGACAATTTTCACACACAGTTTGGTATGATTAAAAAAGCTCAATTAAAAAACAACAGTGCAACAAGTGAAAAGGGTCATGATTTTATTATTCTTAAACCAATATTTTCCGATTTATGGGACAATCTAAATCGGGGACCACAATCTATCATTCAAAAAGACATTGGGTTAATTCTTGCAAAAACAGGAATTAATAAAGAATCAAAAGTCGTAGATGCTGGTGGAGGAATTGGTGCACTGTCTTTATCCTTAGCCAATATTTGTAAAGAAGTTACAGTTTATGAAATAAACCCTGAACATTACAAAATTGTACAAAAAAACATTTCCCTATTAGGAGCAAAGAATATTACTGTTAGACAAGAAAATATTTATGACAATATCAAAGAAAAAGATCTTGACTTAATTACTTTAGACCTTCCAGAACCATGGCAAGTCATTGAACATGCTGAAAAATCTTTAAAGACAGGAGGACATCTTGTAATTTATCTTCCAAATCTTACTCAGGTACAAACATTTCTAAATGCAACAAGAAAATCTCAAATTAACCCTTTAGAAACGATAGAATTAATTGAAAGAAAATGGAAAATTACTGATAAAATTATGAGGCCAGAATTCCAGATGTTAGGACACACAGGATTTTTAATATTCTGTAGAAAATTAAAATGAAAGTTAGAATAAAACGTATAGATAATACACTCCCCCTTCCCAAGTATAAAACTGAAGGTGCTGCTGCATTTGATATGTATGCAAGAGAAACAACAACTGTTCCCGCGTTAGGACAAGCATTAGTCCCTAGTAACTTTATTATTGAAACACCACCAAGTTATGCCTTACTTATTAGTGCAAGAAGTAGCATCTCACGTTACTTCCCAGGTTTATTTCTTAGTAACGCTCCAGGAATAATTGATTCAGATTATTGTGGGGATACTGACGAAATATTTATAGCAGTTTACAATTACAGCAATAAAGATATTATGATCAATAAAGGAGAACGGTTTGCCCAAGGAAGATTCAATAAAGTTGAAACCGCTGAGTGGGAAGAAGTTGAAGAGATGAAAAATAAAGATCGCAGTGGTTATGGAAGTACAGGAGTTAATTAATTCTATAAAACATGAAAATAAACAAATATCATTCGTATAATGTAAAAGAATTACCTAAAGGTTGCCAATACTGTGTTAAAGGCGAAAAAATCGTGTTGTTTGTTACTGGAAAATGCCCTAGAAAATGCTATTTCTGTCCTGTTTCAGATGAAAAATATGACCATGACGTTATTTTTGCGAACGAAAAAAAAGTAAATGAGATAGAAGATATCATTAATGAAGCAAAAAAAATGCAAGCTAAAGGGGCAGGCATTACCGGTGGCGATCCGTTAATAAAATTAGAAAGAACATGTGAATACATTAAAAAACTAAAAAAAGAGTTTGGCAAACAATTTCATGTACATCTTTACACTTCATTAAATTTAGTTACTAAAAAAAGCTTAGAACAACTCTACAAAGCTGGATTAGATGAAATTCGTTTTCATCTAGATTTTGATGATAAAAAATTTTGGAAAAAGATTTCTTTAGCAAAAAGCTATCCATGGGATATTGGAACAGAACTTCCATTACTTCCGGATAAAGAAACTGAAACAAAAAAAATCATAGATTTCATCCAAGATAAAGTCAGTTTTCTTAACTTAAACGAACTTGAAAGGGCAGATAATCAACAATCTAAACTTGACGAGATGGGATTAAAAGTTAAAGAACAGTATAGTTATGCTATAAAAAATTCTTTAGAATTGGGCTTAAAAATGATTAATTACGTTAAAGAAAAAAAATATTCTTTAGCCGTTCATCTTTGTACAGCTAAATTAAAAGATAAGATACAATTAACTAACAGAATAAAAAGAGAAGGAAAATTCAGTAAGAGAAAATTCGACATTGTTGATAATGAAGGATTATTAACAAGAGGAGCATTATATTTAAAAAAGTTAAAACCCGGCTTTGAATATAGAAAAAAACTTGCAACAATAAATAAAGAAGAATTTATCAAACAACTTATCCCTTTTTATGATCGAATTAAGAAAAAGTTCAAACTAGAAAAAGAAGATATTTATCTTGACCTAGAAAAACCTAGAGTTCTAATTTCAAAGAAATTAATTAAGAAGAAAAAATCTTATTTTCTTAGTTTAGGTTTAATTCCAGCAATTGTTATTGAGTATCCCACCGCAGACCAGTTAGAAATTGAAATTGATTTTTTACATTAAATTTATTTTATAGAATAACCTTTTCCCTGTTGCAAAAACTCTTTTGCTAAATCTAGTTTTAAATTGTTAACAGCATAAATAGTATACAATACTTCACATTTTTTAACTTTACTACCTACCTTCCTTTCAAGATATAATCCAGCCCCTTTATCTTCTGGAGCTCCAGCAACACGCGCCACTTTAGAAATAATCTCATTATTAATTGCAATAATTTTACCACTTTTCCCAGCCCGTACTTGAAAACGATGTTCACCTAACACTGGACGTTTTTGTTTTCCTTGTGCTTTAATAATTTCGTTCATTTTTTTCAAAGCTTTTCCCGATATCAAAATTTCTTTTGCAACTTTCTTACCGTTTCCTTTACGGTACTTTCCAGTCATTTCTAATAACACTCCTGCCATGATTAAAGCTTTTTCACGTAAATCAAAAGGGGCAAACGCATTATTTCGTAATACAGCCATCACATCTTCTGATTCTAATAAAGGTCCAATACCATTTCCTATTGGTTGAGTCCCATCTGTGATCATTATTTGTACATCCATATTCAATTTTTTTCCAACTTGCTTGAACATTTTTTTCAAATGTAAAGCTTCTTTCTTTGTTCTAGCTTTTACTTGTGGCCCCATTGGAATATCAATTAAAATATGGTTAGCTGTAACAGAATTTTTCTTTGCCATAACAGAAGCCAATAATTGTCCTTCCGCATCAATACTTAATGGATGTTCAACTTCAATTATTTTATCATCAGCCGGAGCTAAGTTCATGCTTCCCCCATGAACAATACAAGATTTAGTTTTACGAACAATCGCCTTTATTTTTTTCTCCGATAATTCAACTTTTGCTAAACATTCCATAGTATCAGCAGTACCAGCGGGTGAAGTTATTGCTCTAGAGGACGTTTTAGGGATAGTAAAACCTGCTGCAGCAATTATTGGGATTACAATCATAGTCGTCCTATTTCCTGGAACCCCACCTATGCAATGCTTATCCAGTGTTACCCCTTTAAATTTAATTTTCTGTCCAGTTGCAACCATTGCTTTAGTCATTGAAACAACTTCATCTAAACTCCAACCGTTAGCAAATCCAGCAGCAACAAAATAAGTCTTTTCAATAGCCGTCAATCGATCATTGGTGATATCATCAATGATATGTAACAATTCTTTTTCAGATAACTTTTTTCCATATAACTTATCTCTAATATGTTTAACAGATTCAGGTTTTCCAGTGAAATGTACAGAAACTTTATGTCCCTGTTTTACTCCCAATTTATCTAAAACTTCTTCAAATAAACCAATTCTTCCTGGAGCAACTGCTTTCTTACTTTCAGAAATGTCTAATATACAAGTAATTTCACCTTTTCCATCTTTAACAAGAATTCTATCACCTGAACGAAGATCTAATTTCTTTGCATCCTGTTTATGCAATATGGCAATATGAATACTTCCAGAAGCAATATCCATATCTTTTACTTTAAATTTCATAAGCTATCACCTGTAAAGTAAAAGGTCCAGTAAGCTATGCTTACTTTTATCTTTTATTTTAAATTTCATCTATAACCAATAAAAAAGAGATTGTTTCAGTTTATATATTTTGCTTCTCAACTAATATACGAATTTCAATAAGTTCTTCCATACTGTTTACACCTTTAATCTCATCACCGTGATCAATAGTATGAGAACCAACTCTTTTTCCTTCTATACAAGCAATTTCAACAATGTCGGTGAGATAATATTCTCCTTGTTGATTATTAGAAGTTATTTTACTTAAAGCATTTAACAAAAATTCTCCATTCACTACATAAATTCCCGAATTAACTTCTTTAATTTTAAGTTCTTCATCACTTGCATCACGCATTTCTCTTATAGCAACAATTTCTCCATCTTCACGAACAATTCTCCCATACCATTTTGGATTATCTAAATTAGCAGAAAGAATAGTAACCTGATTTTTAGAAGTTTGATGTTCATTCAATAATTTCCTAATTGTTTCTTCTTTTAATGCAGGCACATCACCGTAAAGAATTAAAACATCTTGATCAAAAGAAAGAAAAGTTTCAGCCATCATTACCGCATGACCTGTACCTTTCTGTTCATGTTGCCAAGCAAATAAAATGTTAGGACTATCTTGTAAATGTTTTTGCACAGCTTCACCTTGATGTCCAATAACAACAACTTTCTTCTGAATTCCAACTGAATCAACTAAATTTATGACGTGTTTAACTAAAGAGATACCATTAACTTCGTGTAAAACTTTAGATTTTTCATCAGAAAATCTTGTCCCTTTTCCAGCAGCAAGAATTAATGCTTGCATTTTTATTCTACAATAAAATCTTCAAAAGTTGCTGGTAATTCATCACTATCTTTCAACATTGCTTTTGAACGCATATATTCTCGAGCAAGTAGGAAATAGAATAAACCAATTGACTTTTTTCCTTTATTGTTACATGGTACAACTAAATCCACTTTATTTGATTGATTGTTTGTATCACATAATGCAACAACCGGAATACCAATTTTAATTGCATCTTCTACAGCATTTTTATCTGTCCAAGGATCAGAAACTACCAAAATTTTTGGTTGAGTAAATGTTTCCAAGTTAGAATTAGTCAATATTCCAGGCGGATATCTTCCTATAATAACATTTATACCTGTTAATTCAGTTAATTTTTTTAACGCTTTCCAACCATTTTCTCTTCGTGATACAACTAAAATATCATTTGGTTCATATTGTGATAAGAAATTTACAGCTACACGAATTCTTTCATCAATTTTTTTCAAGTTTAAAACTGATAATCCGTCTGGCCGAGTTTTGTAGATAAAATCTGCCATATACTTAGTTCTAAATTTTGTTCCAATATGAATTCCTGATTTAAGGTAATCATTTGAGTCTAATAATAAATTTTCTTGTTCTGTCATTTTTTCATTACTCCATACAAATAAGAATTTTATCTTATCTGTGTTATTTTTTGCCTCACACAGCTATTTCCCTCAACTCATAGAGGAAAGTCGGCTATAATCATTCAGAGAGTGATTGGTTTATAAAGGTTTTGGGCAAAGCTAAGCAAACTTAATAAATTAAGATTTTTTATACAATACGCACATGAAAAATAAAGAATTTTTTTATTTACAGTATAACAAGTTGAAATGGGAAAATCAAGAAAAAACAAAGATTAATTCATTTGTTAATGATTATATCATTAAAGAGATTATTATCAAAAATTCTTCAGAAAAAGTTAAAATGTTTGATATTGGTTTTGGAATAGGATTTTTCTTTAAAATGTTAACAAGCAAGTTAGGTAATTTATTCAAAGATATAACTTTAGAGGGGTGTGAACCTTCAAATAAAAATTTTAACTATTTTAAACTCAAAAAGATTAAATTAAACAATGTTAATTTGAAAATTTTCAATAAAACTTTTCTAGAAACTAAAACTGAAACAAAATTTGACTTTATAACTTCCATTTACACATTTACCGCATTTGTGTTTGACGAATTAGAAAAATCTGTCCAAAAAATTCATTCTATGCTAAACAATGAAGGTAAGTTCATTATGGTGGTGTCAAATGAAGCCTATCTAAGAAAAAAACTAGACGCAAAAAAAGATCTTTTCATTGAAAAGAATACAATTAATTACAATAATAAAAAGTATACAGAATTTCTTCATTATTCTGAAATTCCTAAAATTGGCACTATCATCGATTATAACAGGGAAGAAGAACTATACGTTAATTTGTTTGAGAATAATGGGTTCAAATTAGAACAGAAAAAAGAATTAGATGACAATGGGTTTATTTGTACCATTTTTGTATTTTCAAAAATTTAAACTACCTCTTCAATCCCTTCCCCTACAATTCTAAACAAACAACTTTTCCCTTCAGGTAAAGATCGATGCTTTCTTAACAACAATCCACGACCATTTGCTAAATTTTGTAATTCTAACAAACACTTACTACCATACTTTAACAAATCCCCTCCAACCATCTTCACTGTATCAGGTTGTTTAAAATCAGCATATACTTGGTTTGTAACTAATACAGGAATCTTCTTTTTACGTGCTATTTCTACAAGGCACGCAATTTGTTTTCCTAAAGTTGCATTCACATCATACACCTCATTACTTTGACCTAAAGCCAATCTATACAACATTGAAATACTATCTACAACAATTAATCCTACGTTAAGATCAATTTTTTCACGCAAACCAGAAAAAACTTCATCTTGTTCACTAAAAGTTGTTGGAGAAAAGAAAATGAATCTTTCCAATACTTCATTCCATTGTGAAGTTATTTGTTTTATTCTGTCAACAGCAATTCCTCCTTCTGTATCAATAAACACCACTTGCTTTCCCGTTAAAGCAATTTGTACCGCAGCAATTAAACATAAATTTGTCTTCCCAGAACCGGAAGGACCATAGATGGTAGTAATAATATCCTGATCATACCCTCCTGCAAGAAATTCATCAAAAAAAACAGAACCAGTAGAAATTTTTCCCATATAAATTCAGACCAAAGATCACATATAAACATTTCTCTTGCTAAGGACAAGTTTATAAAACGCCCAATGTTTATGAGTGTTATGAATAAGCGCACAGTAACTTTCCTCACGCTTATTGTTCTGTTTACTCTAGCTTTACGCTTAATTTTTGCTTTTACTACCCCAAATCTAACTTATGATTCCTATTTTCATGTAAAACAAGTTGAACATGTTACACAAACAGGACAACCTTTGTTCAATGATCCTTTATCATTCGGTGGAAAAGAAGTTAGATTCCTACCTTTTTTCCATTATCTTATGGCACTTTTTAATTTAATTCTTCCAATAGCCATACTAACTAAACTTATTCCCAATATTCTTTTAGCAACTTTACCAATACTTACTTTTCTTATTGCAAAACAACTAACAAATAACGATAATGCATCACTTGTTGCAAGTTTGGTTACTGCACTTTTACCTATACTCTTTATCACTAATACATTTACTCCTTTAACACTCGTTTTCCCATTAGCTTTTCTTGCAATTTATTCATTTTTAAAAATTAAAGAAACAAAATACTTGTATACTTATCTAGTCTCATTTATTATTCTTTCATTTACCAGTTCAACAACTTTTCTTATTTTAATGGGTTTTGGCATTTATCTTCTTCTTTCAGTGTTAGAAAGAAAGAAAATTAAAAAGTCAGAAATTGAACTTATTCTTTTTTCAGTTTTCTTTTTCCTCTGGGCGCAGTTCATCTTTTTCAAAGATGCTTTTTTGAAAGAAGGTGTTGGTTTTATTTGGCAAAATATCCCAACAGAGTTCATAATTGATTATTTACCAAAACCAACAATTCCTGAAGCATTAGTTGCAGTTAGTATTATTCCATTTATTGCGGGAGTGTATATTGTCTATCGTTCTTTGTTTAGCTCACATAACCAAAAAGCATTTCTTTTGATCAGTTTAGTTGTTTCAACCACATTATTATCCTGGGCAGGTCTTATTGAGTTTCAATCTGCACTCATCTTTGTAGGTTTAATCATTTCTATACTATTTGCATTTTTCTTTCAAGACTGGCAACAATTTTTACAAAAAACAAGATTCGCCAAGAAGAAAAAATTATTTTCAATAATTCTAGTTATAGTTTTGATTGCTTCAATGATTCCTTCACTTATTTCTACTGCAACTGCACAAACAACTCCAAGTGAAGAAGACATGGCAACGTTTGTTTGGTTAAAAGATCATACTCCAAAAGATGCAACAATAGTTGCACTTTTAGAAGAAGGACATTTAATTACTTATGTTAGCCAAAAGAAAAATGTTATGGATAATCAGTTCCACTTCATTGACAACATCAATGAAAGATTCTTAGATATTACTGCAGTTTATACAACACAATTCCAAACCGATGTGTTACAAATTTTTGATAAATATCAAGCAGATTACCTTGTTGTTACACCTTTAGCAAAAGAAAAATTTAACTTAGAAAATATTCCTTATATCTCAAGAGACTGCTTTACTAAGATCTACAATGAAGGAACATGGGTTTACCTTGTCCGCTGTGAGTTAACAGAACAATGATTAAAGAAAAACAAACTCCAAGACAGAATTTAATGAAACATCCTGCTAGTATCCATTTATTAAAATATCAAAGATTTTATATTCCCCTAATTATTATCATTCTTTTACTAATTCCAATAATTGCAAATCATGCTCTTAACGAACCGTTAATTCAACAAGGAGAAAGTTATTATTTTATTTCACATCAAGGAAATTGGACACCATGGCATGCAATTACTAACACTTTTTCTTTAACAGCACTTGCTTGGTTCCCATTACTTTTTGCTTTAATTAGTGTAGGATTATTTTATCATTGTACAAAAAAATGGAAAGTTTCAAAAGAAGTCACATTTTTCTTTCTCTTTTTGTTAATATTAACTCCAAGCTTTTTGTTTACATATTCAACAATTGCAATGTATAGCTTAATCACATTATTAATGTTAATGGGATTAAGTCTTACATCATCTAAAAAGATAAGCTTACAAATCCTTGCAATAATTCCATTTAGTCTGATTGCTTTCTTTGATTTATACACAACTTTCTTGTTAATTTTACTCCAAATCTTTATTTTAATAAAACCAACTAAGAACAAGAAAACTAAAACAGTTAGAAGCTTCTACATTGTTATGAGTGTTTTACTTCTTATCATCACAGGTACAATTCTTAATTATCCTTGGACAACAGGTCCATTTAACCTAACTTCTCCAGGAACTTCACTAATCAGTGATCTGGGCGGTTTAAACGGTGTCAGTTTTTTCCTTATTCTTCTTGGTTTAATTGGTTTCACATTTGCCTGGAAAAATAAAAGAAACATTTTTGCCTATGTTTTTGTTAGCATATCTTTACTTGCTTACTTTTTTGATCCAAGTACAATATTTGTACTAACTTTATCCATTGTTTTTCTTGCCAGTAATGCTTTTATCAAACTCTGTAAAAATAAATGGACTTTAGTCAGCTTAAAAAAATTTACTCTTCTTCTTCTACTACTAGGATTATTATTCTCTACTCTTACTTATCTTGAACGTCAACCAGCTTTTGGCCCAGATTCTGCTGAAAAAGAAGCATTATTATGGATTAAAACAAATACTCCGGAAAATGCAGTAATTCTTGCTCACCCTGACGATAGCTATTATATTGCTTCAATTGCAGAAAGAAAGTTTATTACTGCCCCACATTGGAATCAAGATTCAATATTTACTCAGATTACTGAAGCTACTTACATTGAAGAACTTTTCCCACTTTTAGAAAACTTACAAGTTACACATTTGTATCTTACCCCTAAAACTAGGAAAGAACTTACTGAAGAACAAGGCCTATTGTTCCTCTTGATAAACGAAAACTTTAAATTGACCTATAAGCACCAGGATGTTGAGGTGTGGACGTTTGCTAAAAACGGGGTAATTACAGAGTGATTAATTTTTTCATAAAGGGGCAGGACAATGCAGATAACTTTTCTTGATGCAGTTTTATTTCCAACGTACTTTTTACTACTTTTCTTAGCCATATTTTGGATGTTAGTTTTATTTTCACCTGAACAAAAACCAAAAAGAGAATTAAAAAGAAAACCAAAATTTAGTACAATTATTCCAGTGTTTAACGAAGAAAAATCTGTTGGAGGAACATTAGAATCTCTTGTTAACCTTCGTTATCCAAAAGAATTAATGGAAATTGTTGTAGTTAATGACGGTTCTAAAGATAACACACAACAAATTGTTGAACAATTTATTGCAACACACCCTGAAGACAATATTAAACTTATTAATCAAGATAATCACGGTAAAGGTCGAGCAATGAATACTGGTTTAGCATATATATCCGGAGAATTCTTTGCTTGTTTAGATGCAGACTCATTTATTCATTCAAATGCTTTAGAAGCAATGTTACCGTTATTTGCTGATAAACAAGTAGGAGCTGTTTGTCCATTAATGAAAGTAAGAAACCCACAAAACACATTACAAAAAGTTCAGTGGACAGAATATATAATTAACATGTTTTATCGTTTCCTTAATGCTAAAATCAATTGTGTGCACGTTACTCCTGGCCCATTTAGTGTTTATAGAACAAAAGTTATCAAAGATTTAGGTGGATTTTATGAAGGAACAATCACCGAAGATTTAGAAATCGCTATTAGGTTACAATCTCACCATTATAAAATTCTGCAAACTTTTGATACTATTGTAGAAACAATCTCACCTGAAACTTGGAAACAAGCGTTTAGACAACGTGTTAGGTGGTATAAAGGTTCTGTAGACAATACTATTCGTTACAAAAAGATGTTATTTAACAAAGAATATGGTGATTTTGGTTTTTTAAGAATGCCAGCAATTATTCTCTCAGGTTTAATTGCTATTGTTCTTTCAATCGCATTACTTCAAGATTTATTAAAAAGAGTTATACAGTATGGCGCATATTTAAAAGAGATAAATTTCGACATTTTAACTTTAATCAAAAACTTTTCCCCAGATATCAATTTACTAACACTTCCCTATTTCAAGCTACTAATTGCAGGAACACTAATTGCTATAAGCTTGTTTATTATGGTAAAAGCGTTTAAGCTTGTGCAAGAAAAAATAACGAACTACGGAAGAACTTGGGTTTCATTAATCACTTATTTATTAGTTTACTCATTATTCCTTTCTACTGTTTGGATGTATATCGCTTATATGTTTGTTAGAAGAAAGAAGAATTTTTGGTATTGATGATTATCTATAACCCATCACCATTAACTATTTAAATCACTACTCATCCAGGAATTTATGAGCCAACACCGTAAAGTAAGTACAAAAAAGTATCTTTTGGCATTCATCCTCACCATTATTATTTTCACGGGTGGAATTTTTATTGGAATCCTTTTAGAAGATGCCAGGTTAAATTCTTCAGAACAAACAATTTTGAATGAAAAGATCACTTTAAGAAGCTTACAATTACAGCAAGAATACATTGAATCAGGATTAGCTGACTGTGGGACATTACAACAAGTACTTGATTCAAACATTAATGAACTAGGGAAAAAAGTTGCCCAAGTTATTGAATATGATAAAAAATCTGTGTTTAACCAAGACGAATTTGAGTTACAATTACAAGATTATTTTTTAACCCAGATGCAATTTTTATTTTTAGCAAATGAAGTAGACCAACAATGTCCACAAGATAGTGTTAAAGTATTATATTTCTATGATGAAAATCAATTTGACACCCAAGGTAATATCCTTGATTATTTAAGAAAATTGTTTGGAGACAATGTGTTAGTATTTTCGTTTGATTCAACATTTAGACAAGAACCTATGATTTCTGTGTTAATGAATTCTTATGACATTAAAGAATTCCCTTCAGTCGTTGTAGGAGACACAGTATTACAAGGTCATTCCACTGTAGAAGTACTAATTGAAGAGTTATGTGACGAATTTAAAAGAATTGATAGCAAATTACCTGATCAATGCAGTTAATCTGCTTCAAACCCTTTAGCTTCTAATATCCTAATAACAGAAGCATCAATTTGATCTTCACTAATAACACCATCATCTACAGCCGAAGCAATTAATTTAATCATTCTGTAAACTTCGTTAGGATCAGTATCAAAATTTAAGATAACATCATTTCCTGCAGCAAATACTGCAATGTACATATCATCTACCGTATCATAAAAATTACGTAAACCTAACATATGAATTTCATCTGAAATAATCAACCCATCATAACTAGAACGAATTCCTGCCATAACTGAAGGAGAAACAACAGCTGGAACTCCTGAAGAATCTACTGAACCAACAGTAATCAAATGACTTACCATTATAGCTTTAACATCACCTTTAGAAGCCAAAAATTCGTAAGGGAATATATCATCATCCCCAATTTCAGCAGCAACTACAAATTTGTGAGGATCACGAACAACAAGTGTTTTTCCAGGATAATGTTTAGCAGTAGCAATAATTCCCTGATCCTGTAAACCTAATGTGTAAGCTTGTGCAAGAGCAGCAATTCCTTCTTTATCTCCAGGAAATGCCCTACAACCCCATATTGAATCATCTAAATCAACAACGGGAGCAAAATTTAAAGTAAATCCTAAATCACTCATGAATGCACCATCCTCAGCTCCTTTCTCAAATGCTTCACCGATAGTTTTAATCTCAGAGTTTGGTTTAGATAATGTTAAAGCTGTAAAAGGGTTAAAACAACCTTCAAAATCAGCCGTTACAAAAAAAGGAATAGTCATTCCATATTGATAATCAATAATTGTCTGTCTAAAAATGTGATCAGTTTCACGAGCGTATAAATAAATACCACCAAGATCCATATTCTGCCAAGCCAAACGGTTTTCTGGAGTTCCAATCCCAACTACCATTTGAGCAATTTTTTGTTCAGTAGTCATTGAACCTAAAACAACAGTATTTTCATAAATCTGAATCTCCCCTGAAGGTGGAATTAACCAACCTTTTGCTTTTGCAACATTCAACATAGCTAAACCTAAAACTAAAGCTAGCAAAACGATAAAGATCAAGCGATGCATTTCCATTCCTTTTTTCTTTTTAACCATTATCCCCATACTGCCGTCTGTTCATATTGACAATAACCATGCGCTTTGTTGTTCAACCAATATCTTAAAGAATTATCATCCACTAAGGTTTTACCTGAATGACATACCCGATCAATATTACTTCCATTAATTGATCGAACAACCACATCACAATATAATTGCTTTCTTGCTTCAAGACAACATCTATCTAAATCTGAAAATTCATTCAGTTCCCCTTGCCAATCAACAATACAAATAGGATCACTAGAATCACTTAAATAAAACGCTTTTCCCAGTGAAGGTAGTTCAACATCAAGAAAAGTTACCAATAATAATACGGCAACCAACCCTAAAGAAATGTTAATTATTGTCCACTTACGTGCTGAAGGCATTTATTAGAACTAACAAAAATGATTATATAAATTTATCTTCGTTTTCTTATCTTGACCATATCACCTAATGTGGCAATAGTAGGTGTCTTTTTTATAACCATTTCATCAGAACCAGAAGAAGCAATAACAATTCTCACTTTCAATTTACGCTGTAATCTTCTCGCTACAGCTAAAGAAGGTCTTAAAACTCCAGCTTCCCATTTTGCAACAATTGTTTCCCTTTCATTTAGAAATCGTGCAAATTCTTCTTGGCTAAGCTTTCTTTTTTCTCTCTCTTGCCGAATAATAACTGAAAAATTCCCAATAACTTCTTGCTCCTCATTTGGATCTAGTTTTGTTTGATTCTTTTTTCTAATAAAAGAACGAGTAACAATTTCTTTCTTAACTTTCCCATAACGAGCACAAGAGTTACATACTTGCATTTCCACAGATTCAATAGTAGCAGTTAATAACGAAGTATCTTTCCCACACATCTCACAAACTGACATGAAAAGCAAAGAACAGCCATCATATTAAAAGTTTTCTTTCCAGAAGGCTCTGTAGAAACCATTTTCTCTTTTTGTATTAGCGCCCTGTCGAAGACGAGGCACACAAGATAAATTTAATTTATCTTGTAGGAAGTGCCGTGCCCTAATACAAAACAATTATTAAAGATTTTCAACAGAGCCTTTTCAAAATAATCTTCTTCCAAACCATAACAATCTTGGTTCTCGTAATAACACAGAAATTACTAAAGGTAATGGGTTATCCCTGGTATACTTTTTAAATGATTTCTGAACTCTAGGTTGAGAGACATACTTAACTAATTTGTTCCAATTTTTATCTGAAAAATTATCAAAAATTCTTTTGATCCAAAGATGTAAATGTAATCGTCTTGCTAAGGGGCGACAAGATTTCTGATAATCTTTCCCATATTTAATGCAATCAGCTAAAACTCTTGCCTGCCATAAACCAGGAATTAATCCACCAAGAGTTGTCGCTTTAACAAATGTTGCTGCATCCCCAACTAAATAACAATTATCTTTTTGTAATTTTTGCTGAGGGCAGTATAAAGGAATAGTTCCACCTTGAATTTCTTTAGATTTAAATCCATTCTCAGCCATAAACTTATCAAAATATTTCTTTGAATCTTTGTACATTGCTAAACCTACACGGGCTGTAGAGATTGATTCAGGAACAATCCATGCGAATAAGTCAGAACAAATATCTTTACTAAAATAAGCAGAAAAAAATTTAGGATCAAATTTTCCTTTAACTAAAGCTTGAATACCAAAATAGTTCTTTCTTTTAGGATGATAAAAACTAAATGCTTTCGCAACAGGGGATAAAGGTCCATCAGCCCCAATAACAATATCCGGAGTTACTTCAATTATTTTATTTTGTAATGCGTTTTTTATCCGTAATGTTTTTCCAGAACGCCCAATAAAAGTATGATTTACTTTTATCACTACTCCATTATTTAAAGCTAATTTTGCAAAATACTTATCAAATTTAGTTCTACAGACTAAATATTCTTTTTGAGGGATAGTCACTTTTCCATTTGGAGAATAAACTGTAACTTTTTCAAAAGTATTTACTAAAAAATCTTTCTTAGACAAACCTAATTTATCAAAATCTTTAGTAAGTAACCCAGTACATTGAATTGGCGAACCAACAGAAGAATGATTCTCATAAATTTTAACCGAATAACCTTGCTTAGCCAATAAATAACCAGTATAACACCCAACAGGTCCAGCTCCAATAATTGCAATTTTCATGTTTAAACACCAAAATAACTGTTTATATGTTTTATGATAAAAGTGTGTGATTTATTCAAAAGATATATAAACAAAATCTCTAAAAAAAGGTATATGTTCGATTCCCAAATCCTTCCAGTATTTGCAGGACTTTTCATAATTGTGTTTATTATCTCATTAATCACAACTAAATTTTGGATAAAAAGAGCAAAACAAGCCGGATTAACTGGCAAAGATATTCATAAAAAAGAAGATGTCCATGTAGCTGAAAGCGGTGGAATTGCAATTATTCTCAGTTTTATTATTGGGGTTTTAATTTATATTGCAATTAGGGTATTTTTTCTTAATGCCAGTAGCCAATTAACACCCATTCTAGCTCTTTTAACGGCGGTACTAATCGGCGGAATGATTGGTTTAATTGATGACATTCTTGGCTGGAAACTTGGTTTAAAACAATGGCAAAAACCATTATTAACTTTACTTATTGCTGCTCCAATTGTTGCAATAAACATTGGAAACCACATTATGAGTATTCCTTTCTTAGGTCAAATAAATGTTGGCCTATGGTATCCTTTTCTGATTGTTCCAGGATTCATTATTGTTGGAGCTAACGGCTTTAACATGCTTGCTGGTTATAATGGATTAGAAGCATTTCAAGGAGTTCTTATTTTAAGTGCACTAAGTATTATAAGCGCATTAACAGGTGCAACATGGGTTAGCGTTATTGGTTTTGTAATGGTTGCTGCACTTTTTGGTTTTTTATGTTTCAATAAATACCCTTCAAAAATATTTCCGGGAGACACTTTAACATATACTGTAGGAACAACTGCAGCAATATTAGCTATTCTCAGTAATAATGAAAGATTTTTTGTTATTATCTTTATTCCTTACATCATAGAATTTTTTCTTAAGTTTAGAGGAAAATTCAAAAAAGAAAGCTTTTCACAAATTCAAGAGAACAATACTTTAAGAACCAGATATAAGAAATTTTATGGCTTAGAACACATTGCAGTTAGGCTACTAAATAAAACAAAAATAAAAGCAACAGAGAAAAAAGTAGTAATTTTTATTCATTTATTTCAATTACTTTTTATTCTAATTGCATTCCTGATATAAAATGAAAGCAGATATTAATTTAGTAGTAATGATTCCAGCATTTAACGAGGAAAAAACTATTGGAAAAGTTGTCTCATCTATCCCACGAGACTGTGCTAAAACAGTTAAAGTCTTAGTAGTAAATGATGGATCTAAAGACAACACAGTAATAGAAGCAAAAAAAGCTGGCGCAGATAAAATTTATTCACATAAAACCAACCTAGGCCTAGGAACAACATTCAAAGATGGCATTAATGAAGCTTTAAAAATGGGAGCTGATATTATTATAAATATTGATGCAGATGGCCAATTTGATACTAACGATATTCCAAAATTACTCGCACCAATTATTGAAAATAAAGCGGATATGGCAACTTGTTCACGGTTCAAAGATAAATCTCTTCACCCAACAATGCCAGGAATTAAATCATTTGGGAATAAACTTGTAGCAAAAATTCTTAACAAATTTCTCAAGAAAAATTATGCAGATACACAATGCGGCTTTAGAGCCTATTCAAAAGAAGCAGCTTTACGTCTAATTCTTTTTGGCAAGTTCACATATACACAAGAAGTATTTATTGATTTAATAAAGAAAGGATTCAGAATTGTTGAAGTACCGTGTAAAGTTAAAGGTCAAAGAGAAGGAAAATCAAGAATAGTTAAAAGTTGGTTTGATTATGGACTAAAAGTTTCACTGATTCTGCTAAGAACCATGAGAGATTACGAACCTCTAAAGTTTTTTGGAGTTAGTGGATTTGTTTTATTTTCTTTAGGAGGCCTGAGTAGTATAGCTTTATTTATCAGGTGGTTAGTTACAAACCATGTCGACCCTTACTTAATTGTTGTTTACGCTAACATCTTTTTAATTATCATTGGAATTCTTTTAATGATCCTAGCACTTATTGCTGACATGCTTGACAGAAATAGGATGCTACAAGAAGATGTTCTTTATAGATTAAAAAAACAGGAACTAAAAAAATAAGATGTGTGGAATCACTGGGTTCAATTGGGAAGATAAAAATCTAATTAAACATATGAATTCCTCCCTTATACATCGAGGTCCTGATGGACAAGGAATATACACAAACAAAAACATTTCTCTTGGCCATAGAAGATTATCAATTATAGATCTCTCAAACGCAGG
>JABHXC010000010.1 GCA_018657475.1 Candidatus Woesearchaeota archaeon | reverse complement strand
TTCAAGATCAAATGTATAAACCTTATTTTCTTCCCAATATTTCTGCCATTTAGCTTCAGATTCTTTAGGATCATATCGTTTAGGTAGTTCCATCAAAGATAAGAATCATGAATTCTTTAAAAAATCATCTGTTGGTGGTGGGAAATCTTTAAAACCTCTCACTCTCCCAAGAATATATGACAGTTTTCACTCACAAATATTCTCCAAAACATAGTAAACAAGTTTTCGGCCAGCAAAAAGCAGTTGAACAACTTAAAGACTTTATTGAAGGGTATAAACAACAAAAGTTCAAAGCAGCATTATGTTTTGGCCCTATTGGTTGTGGGAAAACTTCTGCAATTTATGCAATAGCTAAAGAATTAAAGTATGATCTCTTAGAAATAAATTCATCTAATCTAAGAAATAAAGATAATATCACTTCATTCCTCTCTGCAGCGTTAGGACAACAATCTTTATTTTTCACACCTAAAATCATTCTAATAGATGAGATAGACAACATTTCAGGGGTTAAAGATCGTGGTTGTATCCCTGCACTTCTCAAAGCTATTCAAAAAGCATCATTTCCAGTAATTCTTACTGCTAACGATCCTAGTGATAAGAAATTCAAATCTCTTAGAAAAGTAGCACTCCCTATAGAGTTTCATAAGTTACAATATCGTACAATAGCTCATGGGTTGGAATGGGTCGCACAACAAGAAAATATTGAGTATGAAGAAAAAGCAATTCTTTCATTAGCTCGGCAAGTTGACGGTGATATGCGTGCAGCTCTGTTAGATTTACAAGTTTGCAGTGCTGATGGTAAATTTACTTTTGATGATGTAATTAATTTATCAGATAGGAAAAGGACAGACTCTATTAAAAATGCGTTAAGGGTAATTTTCAAATCATCTTCAATAGATAATGCACTTAGGGCGTTAGATGATGTTGATGCAGATATGGACCATGTTTTCTTCTGGATTGAGAACAATTTACCTCGAGAATATCTTTCTCCAAAAGCTTTAGCTAAAGCGTATGAACATTTAGCACGTGCAGACGTTTTTAGGGGAAGAATTAGGAGGTGGCAACATTGGAGATTTATGGTTTACATTTACAATTTGTTAACTGCTGGAATTTCTTCAGCAAAAGATGAAAAAAATCCAATGTTTGTAGAATATAAACAAACTATGAGATTATTAAGAATTTGGCAAGCGAATATGAAATGGGCAAAGAAAAAAGATATTGCCAAAAAACTAGCTGCCGCAACTCATACTTCTAAGAAAGTTGCATTAAAACAAATGCCTTATTTTCAAGCTATGTTTAGAAAGTCTCCACAAAGAGACCTTGCAGCAGAATTAGAATTAACCGATGATGAAGTTGCTTGGTTAAGAAAGTAATTCTTCAATAATTTTAATAATCTCAATAAACTTCTTTTGATTTTTTTCATAAAAGTTTAATGGAATATCATCTCCATAATAACACAATCTGTTTCTAAAATAAGACATTTGCCTAATAATGATTGTTTCAAGTTCATAGTTAGGATTAGTTTTGTAGAAATAAGAGAATAAACATTGGTGGTTTGTTGATCGCATACCATTTTTTAGAAGATAAGCAATAAGAAGCTCTTTGATAACTTCGTAGTAATCTTCAACAACAAATGCCACTGTGTCTTCATTAATTGATGTACTTTGAGCACGTTGTAGTCTTTGTAATGCTTTCTTCCGTAATGATTTTATTCTTTCTAGGTCTGGCTTAACCTTTCGAATAAACTTTTCTTCACAATGGTGCCAGTCCATTATATTCAGTTCATTCATTTTACAGTAAAACTCCCATAAATTTTAATTCCATTAACAACATTATTCAATAATTCATTTGGAAGATTGTGTATGTCTTTCTTTATGTGTAAATCAACCTTGTGTTTCAATATTTTCTCAAATTTTGCTAAAACAAGATTTTTTTCCATTGATGATTCAATAAACAAATCAATATCACTATCTTTTTCCGATTCACCTTTGCGAAAGCTTCCAAACAAAATCACACAAGAAGGGTTAAGTTTTTCTACAATATAATTAATTAGTCCAGATAATATTATTTTTTCAATGAAGTAATTTGTTTTCTTTGTTTTGAATAACAGTGAGCTAGAAGACTTATTATCTTCAGTTATTAATTTGTTCTTCTTTAAAGATTTAACATATTCTTGTACTGTGGATTTTGGAATTTTAGTTACTTTAGCTATTTTTCTTATGGTGAATCTTTCTCGAGGATATTCGTAGAATGACTCCAATATCTTGTCCTGTTTTCCAGCCATGTGTCCCATTTTAAGTACTTAAGTCCAAAATTGCGGACAGACTATATAAATATTGTGTTTATTTATTGAATCATAACTGCGGAAACCTTAATAAACCTTCATTTACTCCATTATTTCTATGACATTAAATATTGAAGAGATGGCTGCATTCTGTAAAAAGAAAGGTTTTGTTTACAGAAGTTCAGATATTTATGGTGGATTCTCAGGTTTCTGGAATTTAGGTCCAAACGGTGTAGAATTATTTAATAAAGTTAAACAGAACTGGTGGAAACATTTTGTTCAGGACAGAGAAGATATTGTAGGGATGGA
>JABHXC010000009.1 GCA_018657475.1 Candidatus Woesearchaeota archaeon | reverse complement strand
TAATTTGAAATATTCTTCTCTTTCTGAATTGGATAAACGAAGTCCAATGTACGACCAGATTAAAGCATCCATCGGGTTTGTATCAGCTGTCCATGCTACTACTTCAGCAGTTCCAAGATACGCAGTTTTTGGTAAGTTACGGTTTTCTGCTCCAATTATTTTTAACATATGAGCGTATACTTGTAAAGCTGTTACTTTTTCATCATCATGAAAAGGCCTTCCGGTAATTGAATCCATAAGTTCTTCTGAAACTCCTCTAATGCCTTGTAGGGATATAATACCGGCAAGGTTATTTCTTATTTCTGCTTCTGTTTTGACTGCAAAGCGCTGATGAGGTGATTTTTCATAATTCTCCATCCCCACTTTAGCAGTATTAAGTCCAATACAAACTGTTTTTGCCCATTCATCTAATGAGAAATATGATATTTTATCTTCTGCAGAATTATGTGAACCAATTAAAGTCCATCTTGTTAAATCAACATCAGACAATTGATACGCCATATGAGGAAGTTTTCGTAATGCAACATCCGCTGAAGAGATATCATTATTACCAACAATTCTTGTATGGACTGTGATTTTTCGAAGAATGTTATCAATAGAATTTCCCTTTTTTGTTCCTTCTAATTCTTTAGTATAATCGTCAACCAATCTAATTGCATGCCGTACACTATCTTCGGTAAGAATTCTATCTCGTTGAATCCTTTCAGCTAATCTTTCTTCAAATTGAGAACGAGGACCTTGACGAGATTCTTTATATCGCCTAGCATGTGTTTCACGTAATAATAAATCTAAATCAAAAATATCCTGAGCAAATTGGGCGTATCTTGTATCATCACGATGCGTACGTACAAAACCATCTTTTTCAATTGGATCTTCTTTCATTCCGAACAGTTTCACAGAAGTTATTTTATAAACTTTTCCAACAATTATTTATTTTATAGTGATGACATTAGATTAATTGAATTATTTGGTATATTATTCCAACTGCAAAAAGAAGAATCAAAAAACTTCCAAGAAGTTTATGATTCCCCATTTGATATTCTGGTTTTCGTTTTCCAAGAACTTTTGCTTTCCAGTACATTAGTACTACAATTATTCCTTCAAGACCTACTGCAAAAGCACCCGTAATTCCAAGGACTGTTATGAATGATGTTAAATCCAACAATACTACAAGAAGTGGTAATGAAAATGTGGCAACAAATGAAACCCATTTTGGAAGATGATAATCATATTCATATACTTCTAGTAATGCTATTCCAAGAGTTAAGTAGGAGGTAAACATTGCAAGTATTGCAAGAAGATTTGCAAATAATCCTAGTAATGGAACAGAGTAATAACTTAATGCAATTGTTGCAATTTGTTCATTTGGTTGTAATGCATCAAAATTTTCAATTCCAATAACACCAACAATAATAAAAGCAAATGCTAAATAGAGAATGATTGGAAGAATTGAACCCCACATTATTGCTTTCTTAAGTTTCTTTTTCTGACCCATTAATTGTTCTTGCATTTCTGGAACTGCAGGCATTCCTGCAAATGCAAACAGAATAACCCCATATGGGAGGAAGAAGAATGTTGGATTAAATGAGGAGAAGTTACTTGAGTCTATTTTGTTTGCTGAAAAAACTCCAATAGCAATTACAACAAGAATGAGAAGAGATATTAAAATTAACTCAGCTCTTCCAGTTGCTTTAACTCCCCGATAGATTATTAAGAATGTAATAATGAAAAATATAATGCTAAATGTTAATGGTGACCAAATTTTAAATAAAGTATAAAATGTATTTCCTTGTCCAATAAGATATGCAGTTAGAGCCCCATAGATACTTATGAGCATAGATAACATCATAAACCGTTTTCCATTTTTTCCAAGATATTTCTCTGCATATCCTGGAAGTTGATGTTGTGTCTTGGTTCTCAAGACAACTTCTCCACTAAAGAAATTTAACATCATGATTGTAAATCCAAATAAAAGGATTAAGATAAGACCGTAGAGCAAACCAGCTTTTGCTACAACATATGGGATCCCAAGAATACCTGCGCCAACAATAGTCCCGAAGAGTGTAGCCGTTGCTACTAATCCTCGATGTTTTGCGAAAAAACCTTTATGTTGTTTAGGGTTACCTCTTTTTTCATACATGGTATTGAGGTTATTATTTTTGTTTATATGTGTTTTTGTTTTAAGAAAAAAAG
>JABHXC010000081.1 GCA_018657475.1 Candidatus Woesearchaeota archaeon | reverse complement strand
GGTTCATCTGTGATAGTAGGTTCTTCATAATCTTTCCTAGGCCCACGAATGGGAACCACATACACACCATTAAATTTTTTCTTAGGACCATTAATAGAAGTCACATGTACACCTGGAGCCACTTTTTTTATACCTAAACGAACCACATATTTTTCAGAATCTTCTGAAACTCTTTCCCCACTTACTGTATCAGAAATATCATTCTCATCTCTATCCATTTTCTTATTCTTTCATCAAATGTTCAATAATAACAGCGTATGCTGGCCTAGCTAATAAAACACCGAAAGAGATTCCAGCAATTGTTGTAAGAGCAAAGCCTTTCAATAATCCTGCTCCTGCCCAAAGTAAAGGTAACATTCCTGCTACTGTAGTAAAGTAAGCTCCAATTACAATAAACATTGCTCGTTTAATTCTTTTCTTCCAATCACCAGTAGATTCACCACTAAGAGTTTCATCAGCAATTACAATTAAATGATCAACCCCAGTTCCAACAACAATTAATATCCCTGCCAATGCTGCTAAATCTAAGTTCCAACCAACTAAAGCACCAAAACCTAAAATCAATAAAACTTCAGATACAATTGTTAAGATCATTGGTATAACAACTTTAATGTTACGATAACGAATTGCTACAACTGCAACTACAGCTAATATAGCAAACAATCCAACTAACAATAAATTATCTAAAAACTCTTTTCCTAATGTAGGAGATATTGTATCTAATTTAACAACTTCTAGTTTCACTGGTAAACTTCCTGTGATCATGATAGTTTGTAATCTACGCATCTCAACTAATGTGTTATCAACAGCTTCTTGTTCTGTTCTTCCATTTCCAGAACCAGAAATTTGAATTCTTGTTTCAGCTCTACCTTGTAATGAAGCACCAATTCTTAATGTATCAACTTCAACATCATCTAAGAATAATACTAAATCTTCACTCAAATAATTTTGACCATTTTCACCAGGAACAACAGACAACGGCGCAGTTATTTCTCCGTGACGTTCTGCAGCTGCTGGTCTAAGTGTAACTCCAAAAAAGAAATTGCACCCATAACCTTCACCAGACCTATAACAACCTTGATTTGGATCAATCCCTGAACAATCTGCAGATCTACAAACATGAGTTATATCTTTTTCTCCACCTTCAAAAACTGTCTGATTAGCAATTTTTGCTTCAAATTTACCTTGTTTTGATAATAGATCTTTTACTTCTTCCTCAGTTACTCCAGCCATTTCAATAAGAATAAAATCTTTACCTGCTAAATCTGATGCAGAACGAACAACTACATCACTTAACCCATAAACATTCAAACGCTCTTTAAGACTATTAATTGTTGTGTCTAAATCCTCTTGAGAAATTGCCTCTTCAGGTTCTAATAATACTCTAGTTCCACCAGCAACATCTAAACCTTGTCTTAAGTTAGAAGTAGGAGCGTTATAAACTTGTAACCCTAACTCACTAGGATTTACTGAAGAAGTAATTAAAGTGTAAGCGGTCTCATCTGTCTCTACCCTTACAGTATCATTCCCTAATAATGAAGAAATTACTGAATAATAATCTTCTATGTTATCAACAGGTTGTCTGTTAATAGAAATAATTTTTTCTTTAGATAATGGTTGACTGTTTGGAGAAGGATTTTCTATCCCCCCCAATGCTGCAGAAGAGTTTGGAGAAACACTTCTGATGGTTACCCCTTCATTACTAATCTGTGGCCTAATTGCAACTAAAGCAAATAGTACAAACAAGATTAACATAATTACACGCCAATTTAGAAATAATTTTTTCCAATTCATCGTGATTTTCTCTCCAGATATAACCTCAAAATTCCTACATTCTGTATGTAAGTCATAATTTGATCAACTAATAATCCTATGAAAAGTATTAACATAATTTGTTTCACAACTTCACTTTGAACAAAAATTAAAGCGATTAATGTTACTGTCAATGTGGTAGCACTCATTGTTAATCCAGTTTTCATAGCACCATAAACTCTGTGCATAACTGTTCCTTCTTTTCTTTTCAAAACTCTAGTGCTCAATAAAATATCCGTATCAACAGAATAACCAATTAACATTAAAAATGCTGCAATTCCTGCGGTACTCAGTTTAAATCCAGTCATGTTAAATATAGCTAAAGTTACAACAATGTCTGAAACTGCAGCTAAAATCACCGCTAAACTTGGTGCAGGAGATTTGAAGTAAATAAAAACTACAATCCCCATCAATAAGAAAGCTATTACTAATGCAATCAATGTTTGTTTAAAGAAACTATCACCTAATGAAGAACCAATAGTTTCTATACTTAAATCACTTTTTGATAAACCGGTTGCAGAAGTTATTTCTTGTGTTAATACATCTAACTCTTCCTGACTTTGAGCATCACTATCAATAGCTATCCCAACAGTACTTCCTGCAGAACTCAAAGTTCTAACACTTAATTCTGCTGAAGGGAATTTACTTCCTAAATGTGCTTGTAAATCAACAATGTTTATTCCAGCAGTTTCTACTATTGTTACTGTAGAACCACCTTTCAAACTAATACCTTTATGAACAAAATCTCCTGTAACAGCTGTTTGAACACCAATTTGTACAAAAGCTAAAAGTAACAAAAGAAAAGGTATGATTAACAGTTTCTTATATTGTTTTTCATAAATTACTTGCAACTTGCGTTTCATCTAATTCTGCCGAACAAGGAGGCCTATATAAAGATTTTGGCAAGTTAGAGAGAGCTACCTTTAGAAAGTTTATATAAAGCGGATGAGGTTGCAAAGGCCGAGAAAGATACTCTGGATGAAATTGTGTCCCTATAAAAAATGGATGACCTTTAAGTTCAAGAATCTGCATAATTTCTTGACCAACAGCTTTTCCTGAAAAAATCAAGCCATGTTCCTCTAACTGTTGCAAATATTCATGGTTACATTCCCAACGATGTCTAAATCTTTCCCTGATAAGTGTATTATCATAATATTGGTTTACTTTAGATTCAGTTTTAATCTCTACATCATGCCCACCTAACCGCATATTTCCTCCAAGAGTTTCAATCCGTTGCTGTTCTGGAAGAATTTCAATGACTGGGTAAGGGGTTTTTGGATCAATCTCAGTACTATTTGCATTTTCTAATCCACAAACATTCCTAGCAAACTCAATAACAGCCATCTGAAAACCATAACAAAGACCAAAATAAGGTAAATTATTTTCACGTGCATGTTTAATGCAAGAAATTTTTCCTTCTGCTCCACGTTTACCGAAAGCACCAGGAACAATAATCCCTGCAACATCAGATAATAATTCTGAAACTTCAGAAGAAACCAAATTTGTCGTTTCAATCCATTTCAGTTCTACTTTAACTCCTAAATGTGTTCCTGCATGTTCTAATGCTTTAATGATTGAAGCATATGAATCACGCAACGAAGTGTATTTTCCAGTAATTCCAATCTTCAAAGAAGTTTGTGGAGCCAATGTTCTTGCAATATATGATTCCCATTTTTCTCGTAAAGAATAATTATTTTTAAGTCTTGATCTTAATCCCAAAATGTCTACAACCTGTTCATCCAACCGTGCTTTCTCTAACAATTTAGGAATAATGTAAATACTTTTTACATCATGTACGCTTACTACCCTATCAACGGGAACGTTAACTGCTAAACTTATTTTTTCACGAACTTTTAGATTTACTTCAGTATCACAACGACAACCAACAATATCTGGTTGTACACCTGACGCCATTAATGACCGTAAACCTAATTGAGCAGCTTTACTTTTTTGTTCTCCAAGAAAATCTGGGTTCAAGATATAAGTTAATGCAACATTACAAACATTTTCTTTACCTTCTTCGTATTGTAATTGCCTCATAGCTTCTATGAAATAATTATTTTCAATATCTCCAACAGTACCACCAATTTCAACAAAAACAACATCTGCGTTAGAACTAAGTGCTAATTTCCTGACAAATCGTTTAATGTCCCCAGTAACATGAGGAATAAATTGTACATCTCTTCCAAGATAATCACCTTTTCTTTCTTTTTCAAGAATTTGTGAAAAAAGCTTTCCACCAGTTAAATAATTGTGATGAGTTATGTTTTCTCCCAAAAAACGTTCGTATGTTCCAAGGTCCATATCACTCTCAGTACCATCGTCAAGTACAAATACTTCACCATGACGAAAAGGATTTAGTGTACCTGCATCAACGTTCAAGTAACCATCAAATTTCATTAGTGTTACATTTAATCCTTTCAGTTGTAACAATTTTGCTAAAGAAGCAGCAAATATGCCTTTTCCTAATCCTGACATCACCGTTCCAGAAACAACAATAAATTTTGTTTTTCCAATAGCGTAGCCTTCTGGCATTGTGTTATAAAACTCATGCTCTTCTTCTTTATTAGAAGCAACATGTAAAATTTTTTGCACTCTAACCACCCCGGTTTTTTTTTACAAAATCAAAGGTTATTTAATTAATTTCTCCACAACTGTCTGATGACGACTGCCATAACATTTATAAATCTCTTTACACTTGCAAAAAGGTGGAATTGATCCAAGTAAAAGAGGTTAGTAAAGCTTATCGCAAGACGCCAGTTCTTAAGAATGTTAATTTAACTGTAACTGAAGGAGACTTGTTAGGAATTATTGGCCAATCAGGAAGTGGTAAAAGTACATTATTAAATTTAATGACAGGTTTTATCCGTCCAAGTGAAGGTAATGTTTTTTATTCTGCTGCAACAGGAGATAAAAAAGAGTTACATAAACATCTCCCAAAAATTAAGAAACATTTAGGCTATACTCCGCATCATAATTCATTTTATCCACAATTAACTATTGCTGAAAATTTATTTCATTTTGGCAGATTGTACGGATTAAGTAAACCAACAATTAAACACAATATGGAAGGTTTGCTTGCATTTACTAAACTAACAGGCCATGAGAAAAAATTAGCAGGACAATTATCTGAAGGTATGCAAAGAAGATTAGAAATTTGTTGTAGCTTAATTCATAAACCAAAAGTATTAGTGTTAGATGAACCAACTATCGATCTTGATCCAATGTTAGAACAAGAAATTCTTCATCTTTTACAAGATATCAATAAACAAGGAGTAACAATTGTTGTCGCTTCACATCATTTAAACAGCATTGAAAAAATTTGCAACAAAGTAGCAGTTATCAAAGACGGCACAGTACATACTCATGGATTACTTGATGATGTGAAAAAATCTTATGCTAAAGATCATTTTACAATTTCTTTACATCACAAAAAAAGAAAACCAGAATTAATTGCTAAACTTAAAAGTTTGCCAGTAGAAAAAATGGTAGATCATGGTAATAGGTTAGAAATTTATCCAAACAATGTTGAATCTGCAGTAAGAAGCGTGGTAAAATTAGTTGAAGATGAAGATCTTCATATTAGAGATATGGATGTTAGGTCCCCATCCCTTAATGAAGTATTTGAAAAAATACATGAATAAAGATGTTAAACTTTTGGTTACTTACAAAAAAGAACTTACGTTTGCTTTTACGAGCTAAATGGTCAGCATTAATAGTTTTCTTAGCCCCACTTTTATTAATTCTCATTTTGGGTTTAACTTTTAACACTAGTTCACAGTATGGATTAACAATTGGGGTCCATTCATCAGAATTTACAGCAGACGTTCAACAACTAACTGCATCACTTGAAGCACAAAATTTCACAATTAAAGAATTTCCAAGTTCAGTTGACACTTGTGTTGAAGAAATTAGTGAAGGACTTGTCCACACTTGTTTAGTTGTCCCACCTAGTTTACAAGTTAGTGATAATATAGCAAAAGAAGTTATTTTTTATTTAGATCCTAGTAATATTAATTTAGTTTGGATGGTACAACAAACTCTTGAATCAGAATTTTCATTACAATCTCAACAATTAGCCGAACAATTAGGCCAAGACACTTTAAGCAGAATTACTTCTGCCAAAGATAAAGTAACAACACAAAATGGCGTTCTTGGAAACGTTAACAGCCAAACAAATTCTGCAGTAAGTGCTGCAGGTACTGCTAAAGATAGTCTAAGTACAATTAATGTGGTAGTAGGAAACGCTACTTATAATGTTTCTTTCATTGATGAAGCAAAATTAGGAATTACTTCTGGTAAAAGTAAACTTTCTGATGCTAAAGATGTTGTTGAAGATGCAAATCTTAGTGGAACCGCACAATCAAATATCTTAAGTGCAATAAATAGTGCAGAAACCCAATTTGAAACAGTTTTAGCTACATTAAATAATGATAGTAGTATTACTTCTTTATTAAGCGAATTAGAATCAATGAGAACAAGGTTAAGTCAAGCTGCAAGTGCTATTAGTGAAAGCAATAATAATTTAGCTACAACAACTTCTGCATTACAAGAGGTACAATCTAGTCTTAATGGAGTTACTAGTGCTTTGCAAGAAGTTCAAAGCGTTTTAGAAGGTCAACAAATTACCGATGCAGCAACACTTACGGCACCATTAAATGTTAGGGTTGAAACAGTTGCACCGCAAGGAACATACTTAAACTACTTATTTCCCGGATTACTTGTTTTAGTGATTATGTTTACTTCATTACTTTTAGGAACAACTTT
>JABHXC010000080.1 GCA_018657475.1 Candidatus Woesearchaeota archaeon | reverse complement strand
GCAGTAAAAATAACTAGACATTCTTTGATTTTTTCAGTATCTTTAGTAACTCCTTCTTCAGCTTGTTTGAAAGCTTTCTTCTTTGCTGTAAATTCAAGATAATCTGCATGTATGGTTAGTATTTTCATTTTGTCATTCTCCTTTCAGTTGACATTTATAGCTTTTACTGTTTAAAACCAACTTATTGAGAAAATAACCTATAAAACCCAGATGATACCACAAGCTTCTTAAACCTCAAACTCATTTCTTCTTTAATGGAAAAACAAGAAACTATTCTTGTCTTAGGCGCACATTCAGATGATTTTGTTATAGGAGCAGGTGGCACTATTGCTAAGTATGCTGCAGAAGGGAAAAAAATTATTGCATACAGTTTTTCTTATGGTGAACTATCACACCCATGGTTGAAAGAAAAAGTTGCAAAGAAAATGCGAGTAGAAGAGGCTTATGAAGCAGCTGAAGTTTTAGATTGTTCATTAACTTTTCTTGGTTTGAAAGAAGGAAAATATATGGATAAAAAAGATGAAGTTATTACGAAGCTTAAAACTTTATGTGATAAGGAAAAACCTACAAAGATCTTTACACACACAATCGAAGATCCACACAGGGACCATAAAGTTGTCCACACAATCACAATGGAATTATGGAAACAGTTGAAAAACAAGCCAGAAGTTTACGTTTATTCTGTTTGGAACCCAATTTCACTAAAAACAGATTATCCTTCATTATATGTAAACATTCGTAAAACATTTGGCAAGAAACTTGCTTCACTAAAAAAATTTGAAAGTCAAAAGTATTACGTTACTTATCCAACATTTTTGTTACTGTTTAGAGCATTTCAAGAGGGTTTAACCAAAAGGATGTTATTAGCAGAGAGGTTTTTTAGAGTAAAATGAAACCAACAGTATTACTTGTAGCAGACAGATATTACCCACAAGTTGATGGAGTATTGTTATTTATGGAACAGTTTCTTAAACAGGCACAAGATCAGTTTACATTAAAATTATTAGTTCCAAAAATTAGCACAAAAAAGAGATTTTTAGATGTTGAAACTACTTTTTTAGAATTGTCTAAAAAGCTAAAACTTTCAGGTTATCCAGGAATTAAAATATTATCTCTAAAAAATAATAGGTTAATTAAAAAAGCAGTTAAAGCTGCAGATGTATTGTTTGTACAAGAATTGGGTCCGACAGGAGTCAAAGCAGTTCATTATGCACATAAATTTAAAATTCCTAGTGTTATGTACATTCACAACACCCATTGGGATTTTTTTGCAGAATATTTTTCATTTTTACCAAAAATTATAAACAAATTAGTAAAAAGATTTTTTGTACATTACTTTAACAGAAATTCTGCATTATTAGTTCCTTACAGAAATTTAGAAAATGAATTAAAAAAAGCTGGAGTAAAAGCACCAATAGAAGTTGCTAGGTTAGGAGTTGATATTCATCGTTTCTCTCCCGTAAAAGATAAAACTGCTATCAGAAAAAAATTAGGTTTACCATTAGATAAAAAAATTATTGGTTACGTTGGAAGAATTTCAAGAGAAAAAAATGTTCAAATATTAATAGAAGCATTCAAGAAATTACAAACTGAAGAAGATGTATATTTACTTCTTGTAGGGGATGGTCCACAAGATCAAGTTCAATTAGGAAAGAAAACAAAAAAATGTAAAATGACTGGTTTTGTTAATAATGTTGAAGAATACTTACAAGCTATGGACATTTTTGTTATGCCAAGTTTAACTGAAACAACATCACTTGCAACACTAGAAGCGATGGCAACTGGTTTACCAGTGGTAGTGACAAAAGTTGGCTTCATGCAATATTATATTACCAAAAACTATAACGGTTTGTTTTTTCCAAGGAATAGTGCAACAATGTTGGCCATTAAAATAGAAAAATTGTTACGCGATCAGGAATTAAGGGGACAATTAGGAGAGCAAGCTCGAAAAACGGTTGCTTATTCGTTTTCTTGGGACAGATCAATTAACAAAATGAAAAGATTGTTGAAAAAGTATATACATTATAATCAAAACATTTAAAACGGATTTATTTCCCATAAAAAGTTCATGAAAGATACTATAAACAAAAGTTCTCAACAACTACAACATGATGAGGATGAATCTGCTGAAGAAGGATTCATGAAAGGCTACTCTGAAGAAGAGACAATAGAAGAATGTGCTGAATGTGGTAGTGCGTTACATGAACAAAAAAAAGTGGTGAAACAGTTTGATGGTGACGCTGTGCAATTTTGTTCTGCAGATTGTGCAGAAGATTTTGCAGAAAGTATCTAATTTTATTTTTTTCTTTCTTTTGGTGTTAAATATTTGAGACCTAGTTTTTTATAAATTTCTTTTTCTGTTTTACTTGTGATTAGTTTTTTTGTTTTAATATTGTAAAGACCATACTCATTTAATGTTAAACCCAATTTTTTTGCTATTTGTCTTAAATGGATGTTGTGTGCTTTATTACCGGTGAAGTATAATAATGCTGCACCGTATTGATCTTTTTTAACTATTCTTAAATCTACTTGTAGATTGTTGTTTAATAGAATTGATGCTTTTGTTGTTCCTTTAGCTAAAACTCTTTTTACGTCATTCATTTTTGTAAAGAATTCCATAATAGGTTTTGGACTTTTTGAGATTATGAGAAGGTCTAAATCGCCGATTGTTGCTTCTTCTCTCCTAAATGATCCTGCAATTTTAATTGTTTTTACTTCTTTAAGATTTAGTAGTTGTTTTTTTAGTTTATTTGCGATTGGTTTAATATCTTTGTAAGGAAAACGTTTGACTTTGAGTTTAGCTAAATTGATGTTTTCTTGTAAATTCTTTTCTGATTTTTCTGTGAAGCCTGGAAGAGTTTGGATTTTGTGTTTTTTTATTGCTTTTTCTAAATCTTTAATGTTTCTTATGTTTAGTTTTTCGTAAAGAATTTTCATTCTCTTAGGGCCTAAAGAAGGAATTCTGTTAAGTTCTTCAACATTGATTTTTGTTTGTTTCTTTAGCTTATTATAATATTTGAGTTTATTTGTTTTTAGAAGTTCTTCAATCTTTTTTGCAATATGTTCACCAACATTAGGAATATTTTGTAATTCATTTCTTTTTGCTATGTCTTTTAATGGTTCATCCAATAATTCAATACTTCTAGCCGCGTTAAGATATGCTCTTGGTCTGAATTTATCGTTTTGTAATGTTAAAATATCTGCAATGTTTATGAGAATCTTAATTATTTCTTCATTATTCATTTAATGAAGGAAGGAAAAAATGTATATAAAATGTTTGGAGGAGAATGCTCTATAGAAACCATCAATAATTGTTGTATTAGGGCACGGCACTTTCTACAAGATAAATTAAATTTATCTTGTGTGCCTCGTCTTCGACAGGGCGCTAATACAAAAGATAAATATGGTTTCTACAGAGCAGTAGGAGAAACTTTAAATAAGCATTAGTTCTCTTGATAATATGGATTTTTTACAATTGGTTGAGCTCTTTGAACAGCTAGAAAATGAATCTTCTGGAAACAAGTTAAGAGAAATTTTAGCTTCATTCTTTAAGAAAGTTCCAATAGAGGATATTTCGTTATTAACATACTTAACATTAGGGAAGATTTCTGCAGATTATGAAAGTGCAGTATTAGGATTAGCAGATAAATCTGTTTTGAAAGCTATCTCTGTTGCTGGAGGAGTAGAGTCAAGCAGAGTAAAGAAACTAATGCAAGATACAGGAGATGTAGGTTTAGTTGCTGAGAATATACTGAAGAAAAAACCAAGAACACTAGTACCAGTAGGAAAACTTACTGTTCATGAATTGTTTGAAAAGTTGCACAAGATTGTTGGAACTTCAGGTTCTGGATCTCAAGAAAAGAAAACTAACATTCTTGTTTCTTTATTTCAAAAATCTCCTGCTAAAGGAGCAAAATACATTGCTAGGTTAGCTTTAGGGGTTTTAAGGTTAGGTGTAGCAGAGATGACAGTTTTAGATGCTCTTTCTATTGCATTTACTGGTGAGAAAGATAAAACGGTATTAGAAGCGACGTATAACATTTGTCCGGATGTTGGAATTATTGCAGAGATAATGGCGACAGCTGGGATTAAAGGATTACAGAAAATTCCTGTTAAAGTTGGTAGGCCAATCAAAGTAATGCTTGCACAAAGAGTTAAAGAATTAGATGAAGTTGAAGTAAAGATTCCTGGAAAACTTGCAGTTGAAGCAAAGTATGATGGTGAGAGAGTACAAGCTCATAAAGATAGTAAAGGAAAAATCACATTATTTTCTAGAAGAATGGAAGAAACTTCTGCACAGTTTCCAGATTTAATTGAATATTTACAAAAACAAATTGATGCTAAGACATTTATCTTAGAAGCAGAAATCATAGCTATTGATTCTGAAGGTAATCACAGACCATTTCAAGAGTTAATGCAACGTAGAAGAAAACATGATGTTGCTTCTTATGTTAAAAAAATTCCGGTACAAGCACAAGTATTTGATTTGTTATATCTTGATGGAAAAGTTGTTATGGATAAATCGTATGAAGAAAGAACTACCATACTAAGAAAAATAATTAAGAAAAGTAAAAATGTTGTTGCTTCTGCAAAAATTGTTACAGATTCTTTAGATACCGTAGATGAATTTTTTCAGGAACAAATTAATTTAGGTTATGAAGGGATAATGATTAAATCTCTTGGAGGAGTTTATCAAGCAGGTACAAGAGGATGGAACTGGATCAAATGGAAAAAGGATTATGTACACGATTTACAAGATTCGTTAGATTTAGTTGTTATTGGTGCATTTCATGGTAAAGGAAGGAGACACGGAACATACGGTGCATTATTATGTGCAGTTTATGACAGTAAAAAAGATCAATTCTTAACAGTTTGTAAATTAGGAACGGGATTAACAGATGAAATGTTAGCAGAGTTACCTAAAAAATTTTCAATTGTTAAAAGGTGTCCAGCAAGGGTTGTTGTGAAAAAAGAAATGATTCCTGACGTATGGTTCGTTGCTGAATTTGTTGTTGAAGTTAGAGGAGCGGAGATCACTAAAAGTCCATTTCATTCATTAGGATTGGCCGTTAGATTTCCTAGATTCTTACGTTTTAGAGATAAAAAACCTGAACAGGCTACTACTAAGAAAGAAGTTGAAGATATGGTATAGAAGAATGAAAATTTATTATAACCCAAAATGTTCAAAATGTAGAATTGCTTTAGAAAAGATTGGGGATGTAGAAAAGATTGAATATTTGAAGACTCCTCCAACAAAAGAAGAACTTAAAAAAATTCTTAATAAATTAAAAATGAAAGCTGTAGAGATTGTAAGAAAGAAAGAAGCAGCTTTTGATAAGTTTAAAGGAAAAGATTTTTCTAATGAAGAGTGGATAAAAATATTAGTTGAGAATCCCATTTTAATTCAAAGACCAATCATTGTAAAAGGAGATAAAGCTGTGATTGGAAGAACTGAAGAAAAGTTGCAAGAGATCATGAAAGATTAAAAAATAAGTTTACTATCTTCTGCTTTTTAATAAAATTTAAATAGGATCTAAAATAACAAATTAAACATGACTAAAAAAAGAATACCAATTACAAATTTAACTGATTTAGTTTGCGAAGCTCCAGAGATTTATATTGCTGGAGTAACAGTAAATCAAGAGAGTTCTAGAGATGATTTATTTTATGAATGTAAAGGAAAAGTTTACGAAGTTATTAGTAGAAAAAAAGGAAAACTTGAAAGCTATCTTTTAGGAGAATTAGAAGCCGTTAAGATTTATGGAACTGATTTTACAGATCCAGAAAAAAAAGCATTATGGGAACAATTTCATTCAGGGGAATTAAGTTTTGATGAATTAAAAGCAAGAGGTGGAGAAGAAGGATTCGATCCAATACCTAAAGGTGATTATCTTGCAAGATTAAGTGGTGTGAGTGGTTCTAAAGGAATAATGGGACTTCAAACTCACAGATACGATTTAAATACAAATGAAACTTTTGGTGATACTTACAAAATGCTTATGTTCTTTAAGGAAGTTCCAACTGAAAAAGTAAAAACAATGATTAGAATTTAAAGTGTTGGATATAAATTAACAAACTCTAATGTTTTTACAGAAGTTTCTTTTACAGATTGTTCTAATGCATCTTTAAGAGGTATACGGGCCATTTGACTACTACCATTTCTTGTACCAGGATATTCAAGATGGTCCAAAAGTAAAGAAGTGTGTGAGTAAGCTAACTTAGAATTTCTATCTTTTTTTTGTGTTCTAGCTTTATCTTCTTCTTTAAACTGATTTGCTTTAGTAATTGCGTCTTTATCACTAATAGGAATATTCATAGACAAATAATTAGGATTATTGGCTACTGAGCGAGAAATTAATGTAAGATTAAGAGAATAACCCACTTCTCTAATAGCAAATCTTGTTAAATCTGTTAATCCTCTACTTACTCCTTCTACTAAAACTCCAGGAATGCTTCGATTAATTTGTTGTCCTAACCAGGAATCATTTACAGATCTTCTTTTTGCTGCAATAGATTCTTGTACTGCCGTGATTAAATTCATATTTGGTCTGGTTTTGTCTATTTTATAAACTTTCTTAACCGTAAGGTATAAAAACAAGAAATTCTTTCTTTACTTATGGCAAAAAAGACTGTGTCTGGTCAATTATCTAATATTTCTAAAAGGTTAGGCCATATTGAGGCTGAATTAAAAGGCGTTGAAAAGATTGAAAAGAAAGTTGTTCAAGAAGAAAAGAAAATTGAAAAAAAGCAAGAACAAATTAAAAAAGAAGAACAAAAGATTGAGAAAGCTCTGTTTAAATTAGGAAAATTTACATTCAAAAGAAAACATTTGTTAGAAGGTATAAGAGGAACTGCAGGTGCATTTCTTGGAGTTGGATTAGGAAAAAGTTTGTTAAGTTTAAATTCTCTTGCTGATTCTCTAGCTTGGGGTAATGTTATTGGAATCTTAGTTTTTATCATAGTTATTTCAACATTACTTATTTACAAAAATGAACATGATTATATTCAGAAAAAAGGTTCAGCTTTAATATGGAAAAAATTGGTATTACTGTACTTTATTGCAGTAGTTGTTGAATTCTTTGCATTATGGTTATTTGGTGGATTGCCTAGTGATTCTGTATTATTAGTTAAGATGTTAATCATAGGATCATATTCAGCAATGGCAGGTGCAGTTAGCTTTAGTATTATTTAGATTATTGAAATTTAACAAATTTTTCTTCTTCTATTTTTGCTAATCTTAAAATACCTCTTAATGTACCAATTTTTAGCTCTTTATGGTTAGGAACAACAGTTCCGATTGTGCCATCTGGAGTTTCTTTCTTCAAAATAATGTGGCTTCCTTTCTGACGCTTTACTTGAAAACTAAATTTGTTGCAAAGAATTTTAACACAATCTTGTCCAGTAATCTTCTTAAGCTGTGACAACCTGCTTTACCTCAAATGTGGTTAAAACAGAACGAGATTTTCCTTCTAATGGGAATTCTTCTAAGTATAGTTCTGTTGCCTCTTTAAGATTAGCCACTGCTTCTTCAATAGTTTTTCCTTGGCTTGAAGTACCAACCTCAGGGCAAGTTGCTACATATATGTCTTCTTCTTTTTGAAGGATAGCTGTTAAAGTTGTCATAACTATAATTAGTTAGAGAGTTATATAAATGTTACTTCTTTTTTTGTAATTGATATAAATTATAGAATCAGCTATTTCTATTGAGTGGATTATTTAATATAACCGCCTTTCTGTAGGTTCCATAATTTTTTGTATTGTCCGGGTTGTTTGATTAATTTAGAATGTGTTCCCTGCTGTACAATTTTTCCTTTATCCAACACAACAATTTTATC
>JABHXC010000079.1 GCA_018657475.1 Candidatus Woesearchaeota archaeon | reverse complement strand
ATTTCACCAAATTCTTGATTAGAAAGGATTACTAAAGATTCAAACAACGAAATTCCAGAATTAAGTTGAATCATTATTGCTTGTAGTGATGCAAGTAAATCTGAATCTAATTTTCTAATTCTTCTACTTGATGCTATTTTTGGATAATTTAATTGCATGAAAAATATAAGGGCACTGACAACTACAGCTAAAATTATTCCAAAATAAAATTCTGAAACTTTAGCAAAAAATAGTGAAAATGCTACTGATAAAAAAATTAACATGAAAGAACTTGCTGTCATACATTGTGAAATATATTTTCTTGATTGAACAATAAATCCTGCCCTATCTAACTCTAATTGTAAATAAGGAAATATTTTACTCATAGCATCTCCGTATTTCATGAATAAATTAGAAAATCTTCTTAGTAATGGTGGGGGTAATAAAGAAAATGGAATAACAAACATTACTCTACCTCTTTAAACACACTTTCAGGAGAACTGTTTTTCTTTGCATGTTTTTCTATTAATTCTGGATTAATGTAATATGCTCGCATAATTCTTCCCACTGATTTAATATCACGAATGTTTTGTTTAACTAACCAATTAAGAATAGTTTCTTTTTTACTAATATCAGAGTTAATTTCGTTTAAATTTAAACCAGTGTGCCGGCTCATTTCTTCAAATAATCTTAACGGTTTTTGGTGAGGTTGTAATATGTCAAGTGTAGGGTTCCAACGATAAATTATGTTAGATTTAATTTTTGCTTTACCACTTTCTTCTCCTGCAATGAACTCTCCTAATTGGAAGACTTTTCTAGTGTTTAATCTTCTATTTCTAAACATAACTACATTAAGATTTACTGCTGATAACAAATTTGCGGGGGTATCAATCGGTGGATTTGTAAGTCTCTGAATTGTTGCAGGGACTGAATCTGCGTGAACTGTAGCATAAACACTATGGCCAGTATGCATTGCTTCAAATAGTACTTCTGCTTGTTCTTTTTTTCTCATTTCACCCAAAATAATTCTATCTGGTCGCATTCTTAATGAATTAACTAACAAATCAAGCATGCTTACTCCACCTTTACCTTCTGGGTTAGGTTGTCTTACTGTAAGTGGGCACCAAAAAAGATATTTGGGAAGAGTTAATTCTCTTGTATCTTCAATACTAATTATTCTATGATTTGAAGGAATAAACGGCATACAAACGTTAAGTAATGATGTTTTACCTGATCCGGTACCTCCTGAGATTAAAACATTAGCTTCATACTGCATTGAGAACCAGATTAATGCAAAGACTTTAGCACTACACGTTTTATTTTTGATGAAATCAGTAACTGTCCAAGGATCACGTGCAAATTTCCTAATTGTTAACGTGTTTCCTTTACTAGAAATTGGATATAACACCGCATTTGATCTATCTCCACTAAGTAAATGAGCATCAAGTAACGGATTCAGATTTGTAATCTGTCTTCCAACTCTTCTTGCGATAGTGTTGAAATAGTTTCTAATTTGTGCTTCATCTTTAAGGTAAACTGAAGTTTCTAACCAACCATATTTTTTATGAAATATTCTAACCGGTTCTGCAGATGAAGTAATGATAACTTCCTCTAAGTTTGGATCAGTTAATAAGATTTCAAGGTCACCTAACCCTAACATTTCTTTAACTAATGTCATTACTAAGAAATTTAAAGTTTTAGCGTCAATTCGAGGAAGTTTTTGTTTTATTAATGTGATAGCTCTATCACTAAATCTTTTTTTAATACTTTCAATAACTTTTGGATCTAAAATTTCTTCAGCTGAGATTTGTACTGTGCCAATAAGTTCTTGTTTAATTTGGTCAAGTAAAGCATGTGTTGCAGGGTTAATTTTATGTTTAACTAAATTGTAAATCTTTGTTTTACCCTCTCCACCAGAGATTTTAACATCTACATTAAAACCACCATCACTGATTTTATAAGTTTCTATATCACTCATCTTTTTTTTCCTTTATTGATTCTAATAGTGGTGAACCCATTGCTGGGTAACGAAGTGTAATTAGTTTATGTTCTTCTAACACTTTCGCCCACTCTTCAACTAACTCTTTTGTTACTTTAAAACTTTTCATTGCATCATTGATACTAAGTTTCTTTTCTTTAATGATTTTGTCATACAATGCATCAATTTCTGTTTCATAATTTGCTAACTTTATTGATAAGGTTCCAGTAGTTTGTATCTTAATTTTTTCTTGTTTGTTTGTTTCAACTTTTTCTTTCTTCTTAAAGAATTTTTTAAACAATGAACTTTTCTTTTTGGATAAGTTTGACTTTTTTGGTTTAGTTCTTTTTAATTTGCTTTTTCTGTTGATTTTGAACTTCTTAAACCAATTTAACTTCTTAGTTTTTTTCTTTTTTGGTTTTTTTCTTTTTTTCTTTGATGGTTTAATTTTTTTCTTAGTTCTTTTGAATCTTTTGAACCAACTTAATCTTTTCTTAGCTTTTTTCTTTTTCTTAATTTTCTTCTTTGGTTTTTTATTATTTTTTAGCCAAGTAATTATTAAATAAAATAGACTTAAAATTATTACAACAGTTAGAAGAAATATATAGTTAGTTTTGAAAAAATTAATTATACTTACAACACTTAATCTTTCACCAGGGGTTCTTGTTATTAAAGTAAATATTACCCAAAAGATTATACTTAAAAGAAATGCTAGCCCAATTCCTCCAAACCAACTAAGTTTTCTCCTCAAAGTCTTAGATTTTCTAATCATATAAAAAACTGCTAGGAAAAAAATAATTGTAATTAAATACCAAAAAGAACTACTAACACTACTTGAAGTTAATATTGAATGTGTATTAGCAATTTCTGCTGTTGAACCATTCATAAAACGTGTAATTATTTTCATACTAACCGTAAGAATTACTGCAATGAGTAACGCAAAACCAATTCCTGTAAAAACTTTTGTTTTATTTTGTTTAGAATTTTTACTTTTTTTCTTGATTCTTTTAGAAACTTTTACTGGTCTCTTTCTAGTAGTATGCTTTCGAGAAATAGATCTAACACTACTCTTACCTCTT
>JABHXC010000078.1 GCA_018657475.1 Candidatus Woesearchaeota archaeon | reverse complement strand
TTCTGATTAAATAATTCTAAAAAAGTTTTAAAAAAAGAAAGAAAAGGGTTTAAATCCCTAAATGTCTTTTTAACTGAATTAACCTGTTCTGTACAACACGCATTTGTGTTTTAGCCTTTCTCACTGCCGTTCGCATACGATTCCAGTGATTAGCATTCAAAGGAGTGTTTGCAATTTCAGTTTCAATTTCATTATGCTGAGTGTTAATTTCTCCTTGAGCTGCAGTAAGTTCAGCCTCCAAAGTTGATAACCACCCCGGAACTGTTTTGCCTTCATCATTTAAATGTTCAATACGCTCCTGTCCACCAAGAATCAAACCATAAATTCGATCATCAATTCTTCCCATCTGTTTAAGTAGAGTTTTAACTCTAGGTTCATCTTTAGATGAAATTGCATCCGATAACTCATCCAAAGTTTTAGGTAATGGACCAAACGCTGCTCTCCCTCTACTAGAAGAAAACATTCTTTTAAACCATTTTTTTGTTCCTTCAGGAATTTCTGCATCAGATCCACTACCACTTCTTCCAGCAATATTAATGTTAACACTTGGGAAAATACTTTTGATCAAGTAATAAATCACTAAAATCCCATAAAACAGTGTTAAGATTGTAAACAATGTAGCAACTGATCCCCAGAATTTTGCTGTAAAAGCTAATACACCAGAACCAGCTGCAATTGCTGTTCCTAAATGACCAGATAAACTAAATGTGATATAGAAAAGAATCAATGAAACTAATAACTTCATTAAATTGGATGTTCGAGAATCATCTTTCATTACTTTAAACAAAAGATATGTTCCACCAACAACCGGGACCAATACTAAGATTGCGTATAACACTCCCCCCCACAAAGTCATTACTTCAATAACCATCCTGTTAGGTATTGCAAATGCTGCAATGAGAGAAATAATAAAGGTTATTGCTAGTCTTATATTTTTCTGCCACCTACCTAACGCAATTTGAGAAGCTCCAAATAGTACTGAAAAAGCCAAGAATATCAACATGATCCTTCCAGCAATAATACCGCCAGAAGTTCCTGCTTGAACACCTTGAGGAGCTAAATAAAATAATGTGTGCATCACTCCGCCAGAAGTAAAAGCTCCTTGAATACCACTCCAAAGACTTGCAGTTGCAGTTTGTGCCATTGCAAAAACCATTGCAATTGCAGTAAAAATAATTGTAAGAAATTTAGATCTTATTTTTTTCATTGTAAAGTCACCTTTCTTTTTTATACGTCTAATAAACAGTTAAAAGTATTTAAAGGTTTCTTTAGTCAAAAATGAATAAGAAAAGAGAAAAAGAAAAAAATTAAGCACGTCCAAGCGCTTTAACCATGTAAACAACACTCACACGAACAGGGACATACTTAGACTGAGCATCCGCTGCAAGACTTTTTATTTCATTAAGTTTATCCCTATAATCTTTAGAAGAAGTAGTTGTCCAATCAAAACCCCTTAAATCTTCCATTGGAGTTTCAAGAGCAACTAACGCTGTTTTAAATGCAGGTATTGCTGCAACTAATGCTGTTTCTTTAGTTTGCAAATTAGTCTTTACTGGACTATTTTCTAAGTCTCCGATTTCAGAAGACAACCGTGCAGAAATCTCTTCCATATGATGATGAATCATTTCTGCATCCGAAAGTTTTCCTCGCATTCCTTCCACCCATTCATCTACATTAGATTCTGTCCAATTAGGTTGACCTATCGCACCACGCATTTCATCACAAACATGTTTAATGTCACGAACATCTTGAGGTAATCGCTTTAACTCTTTGTACATATATCTTCGAGTAGTTCCTGGTAGATGATGCAAAAATTTACTACCCACAACTTTTCCATCATCAGAAGCACTACTAGTCGGACTAAATATTTTATAAATGAAATATCCTAAAGCAAGCACATAAACCAATGAAAGTAAACTAAAGTAACCAAAAATCTTTTCTAAAAAACCTCCAGTGGATGATGCAGATAAAAATCTAGTAGTGTAAACTAAAATTGCAGCTGCAAAAGCTTTCATAACATAATGCAACCTGTTTCCTTCTTCTCCTTTCTTGAATAGATACCAAGTTAACAAAACAACTGGAACTCCAGCTAGCAGCAAATACAATCCACCTCCCCAAACAAGGAAAACTTCGTTCATTAATTTGTCTGGCATTCCAATTACTGCAATAAGTGCAACGACTAGAGAAGCAATGAACCTAGCTCCTTTCATTACTTTAATGAAAACTTCAGACAATCCAAACAAAATAACCGTGATTAGTATTCCAAATAAGATTCTTGCCCAAATAATTCCTTGCTCAGAACCACTTTCAACAGCTCCAGGTAAGTCATAAAGTAAAAAAGAGAACGTTCCTTCTGCGTCAGTAATTCCCAATACTGCCCCGGTGTCATCACTGCAACCAGATAAGAACAAACCTAAAAGTAATAAAGATAATAATAATATTTTCCGATTAAATCCCATATATACACACCTTCCTTTTTAATTTTAATAGACAAAAGAACGCTAAGAACGTATTTAAAGCTTTCTCTATTCAAACCGACAGTAAACTTTATAAATAACCCACCTCCCCAAGCAAGTATGACAAGAATCCTACGTGTTGATCCTAACGCATTAATAAACAAGACTGCAGAAGAACTAAAAAAGCAGAAATTGGTTCAACCTACTGAATGGAGTAAGTTTGTTAAAACTGGCCATCATAAAGAAAGATTACCAGACAATCCTGATTGGTGGTACTTTAGATCGGCAGCAGTTCTTAGAGCAGTAGCACGTTTAGGTCCAATTGGTACACAAAAACTTAGAACAAAATATGGTGGTAAGAAAAATCGTGGCCATAAACCAGAACATAGATATCGAGCATCTGGTGCAATTATTAGAAAAGTTTTACAACAATTAGAATCAGCAGAATTAATTAAAAAAACCGTAAAAGGGGTACATAAAGGAAGAGTATTAACTCCTAAAGGCACATCATTCTTAGATAAAATAGCAGGACAAGTATAAAATGGCAAGATATAAACATCCAGCAAAGAAGAAACGATTAATCAAAAAGGGTAAACAAACTAAGTGGGCGCCTTTCTGGACAGTATTCAAAATTTATGGTAAAGGTAGAAGAGTGCATCCTGCACGACATACCAAAGTTAAACGATCATGGCGGAGAGGTAATACAAAGGTTTAAAGTGGCAAAAAAACAAGAAGCACCAAAACCTGTACTTGAACGTGTTTACAATGTTCCGTTAAGAAAAGAGTACATGAAAGTTCCTCGTTATAAACGAAGTAAGAAAGCTGTGAAAGCATTAAGAGAATTCTTACAAAAACATATGAAATCTCCAGATATTAAATTAAGTCATGCAGTTAACGAAAAAGTGTGGAAACATGGTATTAAAAATCCACCACACCATGTAAAAGTTACTGCTAAAAAAGATGATAAAGGTACAGTAATTGCAACATTATTTGGAGAACAAGCACCAAAAAAGAAGTTAACTAAAAAAGAAGAGAAAAAAGTTGCTAAAACTTCCAAACCAGAAGTTAAGCAAGAAACTACTCCAATAACAAAATAGTTCTTTCCACTGGACAAGTCCAGGTAGACTTTATATATGAATAAATCAGATACAATTTATGAGCAAATTAATTGTTTTTGAAGACAAGAAGATCAGAAGAGTTTGGTATAATGATGAATGGTACTATTCTGTTATAGATGTTGTTGCAATCTTAACAGAACAAGAGGATTACCAAAAATCTAGAAAGTATTGGAATAAACTAAGTCAAAGATTAAGAAATGAAAGTAGCGAAGTGGTGACAGATTGTCACCAGTTGAAATTACCAGCTGCAGATGGTAAAATAAGACTTACAGATTGTGCCAACACTAAGTCATTATTCAGAATAATTCAATCAATTCCTTCTAAAAGAGCTGAACCATTCAAAAGATGGTTAGCTCAACTTGGACAAGAAAGAATTGAAGAAATAGAAAATCCAGAACTTGCCCAAAATAGAGTAAAAAAATATTATAAAATAAAGAAGTTAAAAATATTCCCAGAAAATCTAAAATTAATCTAAGAGACCACATGACCGATTTAGAGTTAATTTTTACAATGTTGGGAGAAAAATCAACAACATAAATCACTAAAACACATGATTCTAAAAAATTTAACAAATTAAAACAGGACGCTAACAAAGGAGGATCTATAGCAAAAAATGCTAGGTTAGAACTTGAAAAAGAAACAGGTAAAAAAGTTGTTTCTAAAAAAAATCATTTAAAGCTAAAATAACACTAAACTTTTTTAAAGTACACACAAACACAGCTAATATGCAAATCTTTACAAAAAAATCTGCCGAAGGAGTTTATGGCAAACCTCCTGCAGAAAGATCAACAGAAGAACTTCTAAAGTATAGTGTTATTAACATCGATAAACCTAAAGGTCCAACCTCACACCAAATTTCTGATTATGTTAAAAAACTGCTAAAAGTAAACAAAGCTGGCCATTCAGGAACACTAGATCCAGCTGTTACTGGTGTTCAACCAATTGGAGTTGAAAGAGCAACAAGAATAACTCAATTCCTTCTAACTGCACCAAAAGAATATGTGTGTGTAATGTATCTGCATAAAGACTTCCCTGAAGAAACAATAAGAACAGAACTCAACAAGTTTATAGGAAAAATTCAACAACTTCCACCAATTAAAAGTGCAGTAAAAAGACAAATTAGAACTAGAGAAATTTATGAGTTAGAGATCATAGAAATTAACAAAAGAGAAGTTTTGTTTAGAGTTAAGTGTCAAGCAGGAACTTATATCAGAAAATTGTGTCTTCATCCAAAAACACAACTTCTCACAAGCAATGGTTCAGTTAAAGCATTAGATTTTTTTTCAAATCCTTTTTCCGTATACACTAACAATGAAGGAAAAATGATTAAAAATAAAGCGTCTGCAGTTCAAAAAATAACTTCACCAAAAAAGTTAGTAAAATTAACAATGGATTCTGGCGTTAAAATCTGTGTCACAAAAGATCACGAACTTCTAAAGTCCACTAAAATGGGGTACAAGATGATAGAATCTCAAAATCTCAAAATTGGTGATTACCTTGTAAAAAGCAGAACATTTCCAAAAGATAGTGTTAATCTAATAATTGCTGATCTTCTTGATGAAAAATTTTACATTCAACAACCAAATATTAAAGAGAAATGCAAAGAAGCTTTGATTAGAAAATATGGAAGTATCAGAGAAGCCTCTAGGAAACTAAAAATTGATAGAAAAGTATTTCTCAAAAAATCAAACCACGCAATTACCATTAAACATCTAAAGTTAGCAGGCATTTATGAAAAAACTAAAAAAAGCATCCACACATTCAAAACACAAAAAGGTTCCATTGTTAAACTAAAAAAACTAAATAAGGATGCCCTATATATCCTAGGGCTTGTTGCCTCAGATGGAAACAATACAAAAGAAAAGAAAACTGTTAGACACACAAGAATAAAATTTCACAATAAAGAAGAAAAGTTGATTGACATTTTTATCAAAACCAATCAAAAACTATTTCCAAATATCCTAGTTTCAAAAAAGAAGATTCGACCAACACTATTTGAAGTCGATATCGCTAATAGTTTTTTTGCAACCATTGCAGCCAACTTAGGAGTAAAAAGCCCACAAAAAGAAGCTAATTTTAATACAATACTGAATCTAAAACCAGAACTAATCAAAGCATTTCTTAAAGGTTATTTTGATGGAGACGGTTCTGTGTATTGCAAGAAAACATTAACAAATCATAAATCCAAAATCTGTTTTCATACAGTCTGCAATTCATCTGCTCAAACACTCCATAAAATGTTACTGAAAGTTGGAATTTCAAACAAAATATTTTATCGTAAAAGTTCTAGAATGTACGAAGTCTCAACATCAAACATAGCGTGTGAAAAAAAGTTTATCAAACTTATTGGTTCAAACCACCCCAAAAAACTACAAAAATTTAAAGAAGTTCAATCTTTAAAATATAATGCATCAGATGACGGGCACTTATTAATTGGCTTCCATTTTAAAGAAAAAATAAGAAAAAATAAGAAATTACTTAAAAAATTAGGAGGAAATCTTCACAGAGTACTTTCAAGTAAAGTTCCAGTTACAACCAATTTCTACAGATCTGCCAAAAAGCTTTCTGAACTTCCACCTCTTGATGATTTTGTTATTGAAAAGATTAAATCAATTGAAAAGGTAAAAGGAACTAATTATGTATATGATTTAACAGTTCCAAAAACACACAATTTTCTAATTGAATCCGGTTTTGTCTCTTCTAATTGCCACGATATTGGCCAAACACTTAATTCAGGTGCACATATGGTAGAATTAAGACGAACTCAAGCGGGTCCATTCACTGAAAAAGATAATCTTGTTACATTGAACGATTTACAAGATGCACTACATTATTATCGTGAAGAAAATAATGATAAATATCTGAGACATTGCCTACAACCTATTGAAAATGCACTCAAATATTTACCTAAATGTTGGATTTTAGATACAACTATTGAAAGTTTAACTCATGGTAGAGATTTAGGCATTCCAGGTATTAGTAAGTTAGAAAACTTTCGTAAAGGTGAAGCTGTAGCAATTATGACGTTAAAGGGAGAATTAGTTGCTATTGGAGAAGCAGCTATGTCTGCAGTAGCAATTAATACCCAAGATAAAGGAATAGGAATCACAGTTAAAAAAGTCTTTATGTCAAGTTAAGCGGCCATTTTCTTTTCTTCAATTTCTTCTGTAGCTAACTGTTTTTTATATTTTTGACCAATAGCTTGTAATTCTGCATGTAGTTTTTCTTTTATTTGAAGAATTGCTGTTATCTCGCTTAAATGTTGTTTATGTCTTTCAGTTCTAAACTTTGTTCGTTCTCTTACTGCTAATTGGTAGAGATCATTTTGGACCTGTTCTAAAACACCTTTAAGAGCTTCTAAACTTTTAAATTTAAGATAACCATTGTGCAATTCCTTTACCAATTTTGCATTTGATTCTGCTCCTTTACCAAATTGAACCAAAAATTGAGTCATGTTAGACACTTTTTCCTGAAGAGAGTTATTGTTTTGTAATAACTGCCTGATAATTTCTTGTTTTTTCTCTAACTGTGCCAGTTTTTTATCACGGTCTTTATCGTCTTTATTTCTTCTAACAACCCTTAATTCGTTAGAAATTATTTTTTCCTGATTTCGCAATAAACCTTTTTCTTTCTCAACTTTTTCCAAGAAATCTTGATAATTACGATAATCTTTTTTCAAAACATCTTCTTCAATCTCTAAATTTACTGCTAAATCCTCTAGTAAACCATTCGATTGTTCAAGTAAAGCTACCCAAGATTCTTTTTGTTCTTTAGAGAGTACTACTCTCAATTGTTCAGGAGGATGTTTACCAACTTCAGTTCTTAACATCCCTATATGCCTTGTTAAAACACCTGCCTGTTCCTCGACATTATGAGCCATTTCTTCTACTTTCGCTTCAGATTCTTCTATCCTTTCAATTTCTGCTTCTTCTTCATGAATTTCATGTTCCTCATCATGCTCTAAATGATGTTGTTTTTTTTCTTTTCTCCATTCATCCTTGAATGGATCACTAGGTTTGTGTAATTTAACAGCAAAAAATACAAAAATAGCAATAACGCCACCTAGAATCAATAATGAACTAATAGCATTACTTGAAAAAAAACTAAACAAATCTGTAATCACTGCCATTAAAAACAAGTAAGAAAAATATTATTATAAATCTTTATACTAATTCAACAACCATTCCTTCCCAACCAGGGTTAATTACTTTTGTTTTTCCAATCTTATCAGTAAGACCAACAGTTTCATGAATGTGTCCACAAATCACTAGTTTGGGGTTAACTCTTTCTATAAATTTTCTATAATCTTTGTTTCCTACATGTTTTTCTGGAACAAAATCAAGATAATCTAATTTAGTATTATGTGGTGGTTGGTGTACTACTAAAACAATTTTTTTATCTTTATATTTCCCGTACCACTTTCTAGCAACTTTTCTAAATTCTGCGTTAGTCAGTTCAAAACCTCCTTCACCATAACCTAAAAAAATATAATCACCAACTTCTACTGCGTTTTCATGCAAATTTATGCAAAAAGGAAATGCCGGTAAAACTTGTTCTAACATATCATTAGTTTCATGTGGCGGCTGACCAGGAACTAAATACATTTTTTTTCCAACTTTTTTAAATTTCTTTAGTGTAGTTGTTAAACCCCTACCCAATTCAGAAATATCACCTGCACAAACTAAAAAATCAATATCATCTTGTTTAGCTCGTTGTACTAATGCCGCTATTGATCCTTTATCATCATGCAAATCTGCAAAAGTCAGAAATTTCATTATGCTTCTTTAACTTTAGGTTCTTCAACAGTAGGTTCTTTTTTAGATACAATAGCTTCCTGTTTCAGTTCTTCTTTAGCTACAACAGTTGATTCCTGTTTCAGTTCTTTTTCAGCTACAACTTCATCTTGTAACTTAACAACACGCAAAACTACTTCTCGCATTGGGAACTGTTTGTGAAGTTTCCTTTTCAGTCCAGGCAAAATTTTCTTTCCAATTAAATGTTGTAAAAAAGTTGAAAAATCATATTTACTTACTTCTTCCTGAACCAATTTCACTAAAGAATGTCTTAAAACTGTTTTCATAGAATGTTGAGATTTATATCTACCAACCATTAAAGATTTAATTAATACTGATTTTCCATCTTTTGTTGTAGCGTTAAAAACATGATCTACCCTAGAAGTATTTTTTCTAACTAGCCTTTTCATGAATGAAGCTGCTAAATGAAAACCAATAGGTTGTGTTTCTAAAGTATTATTATTAGCTCTAGTAATCTTAAATTTAACATAAGCATTTTGATCACGCATCTCACCGGTTAGGTCTCTTAGGTTAACTTCCATTTCTCTTCCTACAGCTTTTTCTGCAGAAACTAAATATGATTCTCCTAAAGGTTTGCTTCCAAACTCTTTCGGTGCTCTGACTGGTACCCAGATCTTCTTCTTTACTTTTATTTTACTTACTTTCTTCAGTTTTATAGCCATTTTGTTTTCTTTTTAGCCCGGATTATTCAGTTTTAGATACCCAACTTGCTTGGAAGAGAGTTTGTTTAAAAAGGTATCGTAAACAATGTCTGTTTACAGAATCTTCCAAAAAATCTGTTTTTGCTAGGTATTGATTGAAACCAAACAGAAAAAACAAAGACAAAATATGTCACTTAAAACACAAAATAACTTAAAAATAAGCCCTAAAAAGAAATTCAAAGAATAAAAATGGATTGAAAAACAGATTTTAGTGTTAATTTTTGTTTATTTAAAAAACAAAAGATATTTAAATAAGTAATTTGCTCAACAAAGCATGAAAAACAAAAAAGTGGCAGTAGTATTTCCCACAGGAAGAAAAACTACAAAAAAAGTTGTAGACATGCTTGCTGATTCATTAGTAGAAAACGGCCATACAGGATATAATTTTCAGTTAATTATTTCTTATGACCCAACATTTTATGGTTTACCTCCAGAAGCATTCAAAGTCGGAAGTAAAGCAAAAGAAGTTTTTGGAGAAATAACTTATTCAGGACCAGACGATTTTGAAATTATTGCAAATGAGATTAATGGAACAATTCAAGATAAAGCGGCAGTAGAAGTTCTTTTCAAACCAAGAGGTTATTGTACACAAAAAAATAGAGCATTATTTCATGCATTAAAAGGTAGAGCAGACCACATACTATTTTTAGATGATGATGAATATTATACTGCCCCTTTTAAAGAATTTGACAGCTCCCTCAAATGGATATCCCAAGACGTTTTTGGGGCACATTTAGAAACACAGAAAAAAGCAGATATTACTAATGGTGGTCACACGGGTTATTTTTCCCCAGTACCCTCCGAAATTGACCTAAAACTTGAAGAAAGTTTGAGAGAAAGATTAGGAAGAATACTTGCTATTGGAAGTGAAGTTATTACTTCACAAACATTTGTACATACAAGAGATGCAGTAAGATATGGAAGTAAAGATTTTGCTGAAGGACAACCTTACGAAGTAGAAGCCGTTAATGGAGTTAAATTTCTTACAGGAGGAAATATTGCATTAAATACCGAATCAATTAGAAAAGGAAAAATTCCCCCCTACTTCAACCCAATTGGTGCCAGAGGAGAAGATGCAATATTAGGAATGCAATTAGAACATGCAAAAGTAATGAAAGTACCAACATATACTTTCCACGACCCTTTCCAAAAATATGTAGACATCACAGAAGGGAAATTTCCTGAAAGTATTGATGCAATTCAAGTTATCCCAGGAACTATTGATAGATTTTGTAGAGCATGTGTAGGATGGGTAAAATATGCACCTTTCTTAATAAGAATGACAACCGATTCTGAATCAGAATATGGTGCTAGAATCGATACAATGAGATCAGAGCTCACAGACATTGGTTTAGAAATTGACCAACAATTACAATGGGATGGTTTTAAAGAATTAGGACCAACATTAGAAAAATACCATTCACGTTCACAACAAGATTTAGAAGATCTTTCACGAGCAAGAGAAGCATGGCAAGGTCTTGTAAAAAGACTATAAGATGGACAAAGAACATTTTGGATTAGACAAAGTTGTTTATGATTTTTTTGGAAAACAAGAATATTCTACAAAAGTAATTTCTTCAGGACAAGTTAATAATAATTATCTAGTTCAATTTAATGGGGAAAAATTTGTAGTTAGAGAAACTTCAAAACCCGAAAGAAACATCGTATTTGAATCAGAGATAATAAAAAGACTAAGAGAGAAAAAGTTTCCAACTCCAAGATTATTAAGAACAACAAAGAACAAACGCTTTTCTTATAATAATGAAAACAAGAAAAAATATCAAGCATTTAGCTATGTTGAAGGAAAAGTTTTAGATGACAATGAAGTTGCAGATCATTTACTTCTTACAATAGGTGAATCTTTAGGCAACATGCACAATGCACTTGAAAATTTTATGCCAAAAGAAAAACCACTGTTTGAAGGGTTTGGACATTTTCAAAATATTTCTGATCGCATTAACGCAATCCCATACATACAAAATGAAATTCTTGCAAGATTCAGTCTTGAACAACCAAAAAGAAAAGCTATTATTACCCTTTGTGAAAAAACAGCAAATGAAATTGAAAGAGACATACGAAGAGTAATAAAGGGTCTCCCAGTGCAGCCAATTCATGGAGATTACACAAGAGAAAATATTCTTTTTAATTCTGACATTTCAGAAATCGCTGGTGTTATTGACTTTGATGACGCCCATATGGATCCCAGAATTTTTGATCCAGTTATCGCCTCAGTTTACTTTGGTACAAACGAAAGGGAGTTTTCAACAAAAAAAGTCAAGAAGATATTTGAAGGATATAGATATGCTATTGCCACTCCTTTACAAAGTAAAGAAGCAACTGCAATTCAAAGTTTAACTGAAATGTATGGTCTTTTTGCAGTCTTCTGGACAATAAACAAATTCAACCAAAGTCAAAACTTTGAAGATCTAGGAAAAGTATTAAAATACTCTTCAATTTTAGAATCTATAAGAGACACAAACGTAGAAACATGGAGAAATCTCATATAAAATGAAAATTCTTTTATTAAACATTTTAGAAGGCTGTGAAGAGCCAGAACGTTTTCAGAAATTAGTTTCTTTTATCAACAAAGAAAAAGCTGATGTTCTTTGCTTACTTGAGTTAAATAATTGGCACAAAAATGAATTTAAAAAATTACACAACTTTAAAACACTTACACAATTTTCAAATCATTCTTTTGCATATAGTAATAAAGGTTATCATTTAGGTATTTTTACAAAAGAACAAGTGATTAAACAACAAAGGTATAACGACAATTTTAATCATGGATTTTTAAAATGTGTTGTGTTATATAATGAAGAAGAATATACTTTTTTTCTTACCCATCTCACACCACATTCTTATATTAAAAGAAAAAAAGAAATAAGTACAATATTACAACAAGTAAAACATGAGAGAAAAACAATACTTCTCGGTGATCTCAATGCACTTTCACCTGAAGATAATTATGATAAGCAACAATTACATAAAATGCTCAGAGAAAAAAATATTGAAAAATTTGGTATTGAAAAGATCTCTACACAAACAATTCAAAAAATATTAGATAACAAATTTTTAGATACTATTAAATCTAAAAAAGAAATTAATCATACAGTTCCTACATCAATGAACTCAGATGATAATCACTGTGCTAAGCTAAGACTGGATTATATTTTTGTTAACAAAAAGCTACATAACCAAGTTGAAAATGTAGAAATCATTAAAAACATGGAGACTAACAAACTATCAGACCATTTTCCAATAAAACTAACTTTAAATTAACCAAACAACAATGATTCCATACTTCCAAACAACACCGTTTACAACAGCAGCCTCTTCATTACTTACAGTTCTCCATCATTTAAACCCAGAAACCAAACAAAATCAGCAAACTGAGTTTCATATTTGGAGAAAAACAGTCACTCTTCCAACAAGAGGTTCTTCTATTTTTGCACTAGCAAAATATGCTAAACAGTTTAACCCAAAATTAATCATAGAAAATAAAGAATACAAATTTCCCGATTATCGATTTTATAGATATACTAAGCAAGATATTGACCATGCAGAAATATCTTCAAATTTCCATTTTAAAGATGCAGAGAAACATGTAAATATAGAAGAAAGAAAGATAGAATTCACAGAAATCAAGCAACAGCTAAAAAATAACATAATCATTCTTAGAGTAAATGCAAAACCGATTAGGAATAATAAAAGAAATACTTCAAATTATATTGTAGTTAACCACTATGAAAATGGTTATTTTTCAATAATAGATCCAGCTTTTGCAGCATTATCTGTTCCAGAAGAAACCCTAAAAGAAGCTTTCACTTCGCTAGAAACAAAGAAGTATCGAGATCACAGAATGTTACTTTTCCCGAAATGAAAAAACTAAAAAGTTTTTTCGTCCGTAAACTTCAAAAGTTTACGAAAGCTATAAAAAACAACCAATAATCAAAGTCCCATGCACATCAAAACCTATACTCGGCCATTATGTAAATGGAGTAAGAAGCTTAAAGAATGGTTAGAAGAAAACAATTATGACTATGAAGATCTAGAGTTAACTGAAGAAACAACTTGGCGAGATGAACATATAGAAAAATCAGGTCAACTTGGCACCCCAGTTATAGATGTTGATGGCGAAATTCTGTTAGGATTTAATAAAGAAAAACTTGAAAAAGTTATTAAGAAGTCTGCTGCACAATAATTCTTCCAGTATACCCTAAAACAATTACATCAACATAAGTATATTCTCCAGGCTCATTAAAAGTCCACAAAAATGTTTCACCAGGAGACAATATTTCACTTTGCATCATATGTAAATCTCTAACCCCTATCACTGAAGATTCCCAATATCTGCGATCATTTCTCCATACAACAGAATCACCGGGATTAACTATTATTTCTCTTGGAAAAAATCCTTCTGGAGTTATAGAAACAATAACTGCCTCTCCAGCATAAGATCCCATATCAGAAAAAACAACTGAGGAAGAAAATACTAATGGTGCACTGTAAACTGAAGTGTCATAATGGGGGAAAAACATTGAAGCAGAAACTAAAGGCATACACAATAAAAAAATCATAATCCATTTCACCTGCTTCTGACGCCACCCATTTTTTACTTTACTAATCTTAACTGTTTTTGTTCAATTAATTCATAACCGTAAGAAAAATCTGCAGTTAAAGTAGTTGTGTAAGAGTCAGAACTAATTGCATCAGCACGACAGATTACAATAACTTCCTGTGTTGACGAATCCCATTCAATCCTATTACTATTTTCTTCTTGAAATGAGCAAGATAATACATCCGCACCTAACATAGTAGAACCTAATGTTACATATTCTATTTCTCCTTTTCCACGTTTTTTCAAATGTAAACGAAATTCAAAACCTAATGAAGAAACAATTTCTTCTACCTCTGTAATCGCTAAAGGTGCTCCTTGTCCGGAATAAGTCTTTTTTTCTTCCACCTTACAACCAGCATCATATATTTCATACAAATTTGTAGATACACAAACAGTATCAGCAAACTCTAAAGTAGAATCATAATTAAAAACAATAAAATAATTTGCAAGATATTCTCTTGCACCTTCCAATAATTCCCCACTAATGCCGTCAAACTGAACAAATTCTCTATCACCAGAAGGGTTGGTATAACTTTTCCCAGTCAACTTAGCTAGCCTTTTTTCTGTAGATACAAAATCAAAGTAAGTATCATCAAATCCAAGTAGTTTAATTTCTGCATTATCAATGTCATAAGCTAACTCATTTTGTACATCAACAATCATAGTAATTTGTGAACCTTTGTACACTTCTTTTGGTGGCGCATTTTCAACAAGAGTCATAGAAACATCTGCGGTCCCTTGTTTAAAGTTTGTAGTTATGACATGATCCCCACCACCACCTGAACCACAACCAACAATAAACACAATTACAAGTACAAAGAAAACATGCCACAATTTCATGATATTGTTACCTCTTGTACTTGAATTTGTTCAGTATGTTTTTCTTTGTAAGTATAAATTAATGTTGCAACTATCTCATCCCTAATAAACTCTTCAGGATTTTCTAATTCTGTTGGTAAACTTTCTACAAAACATGCTGGCAAGTGAATGGTTCTTCTTTGTAAAAATTCATCAGGCAAATCAAGAGTTCCAGATAAACAATCAGGATTATCTACTATAAAACCATCAAATCCTAAATGATAATTATGAATATCAACTAACTCCCCTCTACCTTGGTTATTAATTGAAGCTGCTATAACTAAACCTTCTGTTCCTTCAATGAATGGATTTTCTAGTGGACTTCCCATTGCAAAATTAATTTGTACAGGATCATTAGAAGCTTGAGACAAATGTTGTCCACCAGAGAAATATGCGGATTGTAACTTTGATAATTTCCTTTCTTTCCAATCTTCACTTTTATCACCAATGTAAAGCCTAACTAATTTTGAAGTTGTTTTCAGTTCTTTCAATGTAACAGAATATTCTAAATCGTAAGATCCGTTTAAAGGTCCATCAGGTATACAAGTAACAGCTAATTCATTTTCTTCTTTATTAAAAATAGCTGTTGAAGGTGTTATTGTTCCAGTAACATTTTCATCATCACCACGTTTAGTGAATATACAACCAAACTCACCTTGACTTTCTTGAGCACGAGGTTTAGTTAAAGAAAATTTAGTAGGATACCGTAATGTTGTTTCTTGTCCTGCTTGATAGAATGATTCTTTAGGAAAATGTTGTGATACAGAGAATTTTGCTTCAGTAGCCTTATCATATGTTGGGTCTAAAATACCAGAAACCTGAAAAACATTACCTGATCGCTGTTCTCTAATTTCTGCTATACATTCATCATATTCATCAGACCCCCTGTTTAATTCTTCCAAATCTTCACAGATGTATTGTTCTTCAGCTTCTTCCCTTAAACGTTGTTGACATCCATCATAATCTGTAACTTCACTAATACAAGCAAAAGCTAAGTAAATTGAACTTTGTTTAAATCCAGTTCTAGATCGACTTTCAAAATCTCTTTGAGCTTCTTGAAATTCAGTCAAAGAAACATCTGGCCCTTCAGATGTTTCAACTCCTGCTCCTAAAAGAGGGATAAGTACAACAGAAGCTATTACTAAAATTCCTGCAATTCTAACTATTGTTAAAATAGCACTTCCAGCTTTATTTTTAACGCCTTCAGTAGGCAATGTCCAAACACCAATAAAAACCCACCACGGCATCCATAACACAACACTTTCAAGTAATGGAGAGGGAGTAACTTGAAAATTTATTGAAATCCATGCTAATAATCCTGCATCAAGAAATAAGATTATTGCTGGAAATAGTCCGTGTAACTCTTTAGGTAAAGATTTTCCTTTTGTTCCAAAACCAAAAATAAGAGAAATAAGAATAAATATCCCCACAATCCAAGCCAATACTTTAACATCTAAACTGCCACCAAATCCAAGTAACCAAACCAGAAAAGTAATCATTGGAATAAAAACAACGGCTTTACCTTTTTCATAATGAACTGATACTGCATAACCAGCTAATAAGAACAAAATGAATGAAGTAATAGTAATAATAGGATCATCCCAGCCTAACCAAAATTTACGAGCGGCCCAGTGTAATCCACCAAAAACAATCAAAAAAAATGCAGAACTTCTCAAAGCACCTAACGTTTCTTTAACTCCAGCTCCCGCAGCTCCACTTGCTGCTACACCTACTGCTATTTCTTCACCCGGAGCCATCTCCACCTCTTTTGGTTAATAAGAACCATTAATTGTTAATAATGTCAACACGTACTTCTCTAACATCCAAAGTTTTACTTGGCCTAATTTTTAAAGAGTTAGTACCGTCAACAACATCTTCACTTACATCAAATGCTTCAGTTACTTCTAATGTGTCAAAAGGAATCGCATGTCCATTAAATACAATGTTACCACGTTTCCTGTTAACCACATCAACAAAATCAATTTTTAAACGTAATCTTTCATTTGCAGTATCAATTTCTTCAAATTCATCATGTGATAGTTCAAAAAAGTATGAAGGAAAATCAACCTCTTCCAATTCTGATTCTACAACAACATGAGATAATAAGTACCTGCCTCTTCCAGTAGAGAATTCAATACTGTTTTCTCCATAAACTATTAATTCTGGAGAAATCTCAATAGGTACAAAAGCTAAACCACAATCAGGAACAGCTTTGTACACATTATTACCATTAATATAAACAGATAATTTACCTACTTCATTGTATAAACAATCTGGTTGAAATTTTAATCTTACTTTTTCAAGGTTAGATTTCTCTGTTTCAGAAACTAAAAAAACAGTTTGATAAGATTCTGCATCTCTATTTGTCACTTCTCCAACAATTTCTACATCACTAAGTCGAACTTCATGACTTTTCCAAAATGCAATTCCTGGAGATGATACAGAAAATTGTACAAGATTATGTGTTTGAACAAAATTTTCAGGAATAGAAATTGGTTGAATATTTCCAACTCCAACTGGCCCGTTGTATATTTCCTGTTCATTAAAAAGAATTACTAAATCACCTTGAGCAGCTTCAACATTAAAATTTAATAATAAATCTTCAGTATCATCTACGTTAACTAATGCAAAAGCTAATTCAGCTTTTTCGTTTGTAAACGCACCACGTTTTAAAATTCCCACATTCAATTCAGCTAAAATTCTTGCTTCAGTAGAAGTAAATATGTTAACAACTGGTAATGGATGATCTATTTCATCCTCAGCAAGAAAATCTATCCTGCCTGGACTTACTTGTAAAACATTTTCTAATGATCTTGCTCTTGCAAAATCTTCATCAGTATCATCAATATCTCTTATTCCGTCATTTGAATCACTTGAAGAACTATCTTCTCCTAATAACTCTGCACGCTCATCTGGTGGAATTGCAACAATAAACGCAATAATTAATCCTGTGACAATTGCTAAAAATACTGCAGCTCCTGCTGCACCTTGCCCTCTTTTTTTCCAGCTTGTCATACATATAAAGAAGCAGGTGATGATATATAAATCATTCTGTTCCCAAACAGCAAGTTTTTATAGACTGTTTCTCTCCCAAGATCATGGAAATAATTCATCAAGACTTCAAACAAGGTAAAGTGGAAGTTAAAATTAATGATTTAGATGATTTGTGGTATTTACATCATCTCATAGATCCAGGAGATTTTGTTAAAGGAAAAACAACCAGAAAAATCAAAATAGGAGATAATGAAAATGCAAAAACCGTTAAGAAAACAATGACTTTAACCATTGAAGCAGAGAATATTTCTTTTGCAGATAACAAAACCGCGTTAAGAATTAATGGCAAAGTTAAAGCTGGCCACGAAGATGTTCCAAAAGAAAGTTACCATAGTATTTCACTAGAAGAAGGAACTTACTTTTCATTAACTAAACCTACCTGGTTACATTATCAAAAGAAAAAATTAGAAGAAGCTACAGCCAAAAAGTATTCTTTTCTCCTTTGTATCTTTGACCGAGAAGAAGTTATTTTTGCCATGACAAAAAAGTTTGGTTTTGATGTTTTAGCACATATTAAAGGAGATGTAGCAAAAAAAGGTCAAGATATTAAAATTACAAAAGATTTTTTTCAAGATATTCTTAAAGCATTAGATGTGTATAATGTAAGACATAATCCCGAAAAAATAATATTAGCTTCTCCTGCATTTTACAAAGAAACATTATTCAAACAATTAACAAATAAAGAAGTTAAAGATAAAATAGTTCTAGGTACTGTTTCTTCCATTGATAATAGAGCATTAACTGAATTAATTTTACGCCCAGAAGTTTCAGTTGCTTTGAAAGATTCCCGTGCAAGAAAAGACAAAGAACTTGTTGACCAACTTTTAGCTGAGATTAATAAAGACGGTTTGGCAAAATATGGTTGGGAAGATGTACATAATGCTATTCAAGCTGGTGCAGTAAGTACTTTAATTATTACAGATGAGTGCATTCAACGTAATCGAGAAGATGGAAAATTTGCTCAAGTTGACCAACTACTGCAGCAAGTAGAAACACTTCATGGCAAGGTTCATTTACTCTCTGCAGAAAACGAAGCAGGTAAACAAGTTAATGGCCTTGGCGGTGTCGCCGCAATAGTGAGGTACAAACTCTAACAAAAAGGTATATAATGTAAAACCACAACCTTTTAATAGTAGTCAGTTTTAATGATAACAGAGTAACAAAAAGATGTTACTGATGTTTAAGTAAAAACTAAGGGGTTGGTGAAAAATGATTGTGAAAGATGAGTTATTAAGTAAGTTACGTCGCTATTTTGATTTAAATTTGTATGAAGTTAAATTATGGGTATCGTTATTAAGCCGTGGAGTTTCAACCGCAGGTGAACTTTCTGACATTGCTGATGTTCCTCGCTCAAGAAGTTATGATGTTCTCGAATCTTTAGAAAAGAAAGGTTTTGTTGTAATGAAATTAGGTAAACCAATAAAATATATTGCTATTCCTCCAACTGAAGTTGTTGATAGAGTTAAGAAAAATATGCATAACAATGCACAAGAAAAAATTAAAAGATTAGATAATGTTAAAAGTTCTCCATTGTTAAGTGAGTTACAAACACTACATTCTCAAGGAATCACTTTAATAGATCCTGCAGATTTAAGTGGTTGTTTAAGAGGCAGACACAATTTGTATAACCACCTAGATTTTTTAATTAAAGAATCAAAATCTTCTGTTAATATGGTTACTACAGAGAAAGGCTTCTTAAGAAAAGTTGAAGGTTTACGTCCAAGTTTAGAAAGAGCAAAAAAACGAGGAGTTAAAATTAGAATTTCTGCCCCTTTAACAAAAGAGAACAAAAAAGTAGCTGCTAGTTTGAAAGGTATTGCCGATGTTAAACATAATACTAAATTAGATTCTCGATTTATTACTGTTGACAGTGAACATATGGTTTTCATGACATTAAATGACAATGATGTCCACCCTTCATACGATATGGGTGTTTGGGTTAAAAGTCCCTATTTCTCAACTGCTATGGATACAATGTTTAATTCTGTCTGGCAACAGAAATAATTTTTATTATTCTTTTTTTCTTCTTTTAATTGATTAAATATGAATGTTTGAGTGCTAGGCTTCATCCGGAATAACACTTTTTTGTATACTGGCGCCAATTGAGGCGCATTTTGTAAGCAGGGCACGGCACCTTAGATTTTACTCACTATATTCGTAAAATGTGCCTCCTTTGGCACTGCTCACAAAATCCACGCGCCGTGCTCCAGTATACAAATCTATTCTATTCCGGATGAAGCCTGAGTGCTACATAAATTTATAAACATTGTAGAGTGAATAAAATTTGGTAAAATAGATGGAAAGAGCAAAACAAGTTGCAAAAATTCTTTTAAGAATAAAAGCTGTCAAATTAAGTATAAATCCATCGTTTACATATTCTTCAGGTATTAAATCCCCCATTTATTGTGATAATAGATTAATTCCATCATATCCTGAAGAGAGAGAAAAAATAATCTCAGCTTGGGAAGAAGTAATTAAAGAGAATAATATTGAGTTTGATGTTATAGCTGGGACAGCAACCGCAGGAATTCCCTGGGCCTCATTTCTTGCATATAAATTAAACAAACCAATGGTTTATGTTCGTTCAAAACCAAAAGGACATGGCGCAGGAAAACAAGTTGAAGGAACAATGCACTCGGGCTCAAGAGTGTTAATTGTTAAAGATTTAATTTCAACAGGTGGAAGTTCATTAAGTTCAGCACAAGCCTGCCAGAGAGAACACCAAGCAGAGATAGTGGGAGTTCTTGCAATTTTCAATTACCAACTTAAAAAATCAGTTCAACAATTTAAAGAAAACAATATATCACTTTTTGCATTAAGCAATTTTTCTACATTAGTAGATGTTGCAACAGAAAACAACTTTCTTCCTCCAGAAGATAAAGCAAATGTGTTAGCATGGAATCACGATCCACACAATTGGGGCCAATGATTATCGATAAACTTCTTGAAAAGATTGATGAAAAACGTAATCCTTGCGTTGTAGGACTAGATCCTATTGTAGAAAAACTTCCACCACACCTACTAACCGAATCCTCTTTTACAGCTATTGCAGAAGCGTTTAAAGTGTTCAATTTTGCTATTATTGATGCAATTCATGATTTAGTTCCTGCCATAAAACCACAAATGGCTTGTTATGAAAAGTATGGCGCTGCAGGTGTACAAGCATTTGAAGAAACAGTTGCTTATGCAAAAGAAAAAGGATTAATTGTTATTGGAGATGCTAAACGAGGAGACATTGGCCATACTGCAAAAGCTTACGCTGAAGCACATTTAGGTAAAGTCTTTACACCAAGTGGAAGAAAATTTTCCACTAATGCAGATTGGTTAACTGTTAATCCATATTTGGGTAAAGATGGATTGGACCCTTTTGTTAAAGTTTGTGAAGAACATGATCGAGGAATTTTCATTCTAGTAAAAACTAGCAATCCTTCCTCAGGACAATGGCAAGATAGATTAATTGACGTTAAAGATGATGAAGTTGCAGATTTCACTGAAAGAAATATTCAATTAAAAGATAGAAGAACAGAGTTGTACAACCTTGTTGGGTTACAAGTCCACAGATATGCCAAAGAATTTAGGGGAAAAAGAGGTTATTCTGCTATTGGTGCTGTTGTAGGAGCTACATATCCTGAACAAGCAGCTACATTAAGAAAATTAATGCCATATTCATTATTCCTAGTTCCAGGTTATGGTGCACAAGGAGGAAAAAGTAAAGATATAGTTAATTGTTTCAATAATGATGGATATGGGGCAGTTATTAACTCATCAAGAGGCATAATTTATGCATGGGAAACACTTAATATGCCCCGTGATTTTGCAAGAGCATCCAGAAATGCAGTAAGAATCATGATTACTGACATCCAAGATGCATTGAAAGATGCAGGTAAATGGCCACACAATTGGAACTAAATTTATAAATACACGCCTATACACATTTCTCTATGGATATTAAGCAGATAATTGCTAAGTTGCACCCATTAGAACGACAAGTTCTACCTTCATTAAAAACAGAAAATAAACTTAAAAAAATCTGTCAATCTTCTAAGTTAAAAGAAGTTGAAGTAATGAGAGCATTACAATGGCTAGAAAATAAAGAAGCTCTAAAAATTAATACAGAAAAACAACAACTTATTCAATTAGAAAAAATAGGCCAACATTATAAAGAACACTGTTTGCCAGAAAAAACTTTTCTTTCAAATTTAAATGAAGATTGGAAAGGCCTAAATGTCATCACAAAGAAATCTAAATTATCTAGAGAAGAAATTAATGCTTGTTTAGGATTACTAAAAAGAAAACAAGCAATTGAAACAAAAAAAGGAGAAACCCTGCAAATTACTATTAATGATAAAGGTAAAAAGCTGTTACAACAAACATCTCCCGAAGAAAAGTTTTTACAACAAGATTTTCCACAACCAGTAACAGATAATCCATTAATCAAAGAATTAACTAAAAGAAGAATTATTCGTATTGATGAAAAGAAAACTATCTCAATCACTTTAACAGAGTTAGGTAAACAACTCTCAGAACAAAATCTTGGAGGGGAAGTCGTTAATAGGTTAACTTCAGGAATGCTTAAAACAGGTTCTTGGAAAGAAAAAACTTTTCGGTCATATGATGTTGAGATTAATGTGCCAAAAATTTCTGGAGGAAGGAGACACCCATACAACGAAGCTCTTAATGGAATCAGGTCAGTATTTCTAGAAATGGGTTTCCAAGAAATGAGAGGACCATGGGTTGAAACTGCATTTTGGGGTATGGATTCTATGTGGATACCACAAGACCACCCTGCTAGAGAAGCTCAAGATACTTTTTATCTTGACCAAGATGGCGATTTACCAGAAAAAGAGTTAGTTGATAAAGTAAAAGCAGCTCATGAAAATGGATTAAACACTGGATCAACTGGCCACACTGAAGAATGGTTTCCTGAAGTTGCTAGTAAATTAATTTTAAGACAACATAGTACTGCCACAACATTCAGGTATCTTTACAGTAAAAAACTGAATCATGATTGTAAATATTTTTACATTGCAAATAATTTTAGGAACGAAGCAACTGATGCCACACATTTGCCAGAATTTGGACAAGCAGAAGGTTTCATTATGGGAGATAATTTATCTTTAGCAGATTTAATGGGTTTTATTAAAGAGTTTTATAGTAAATTAGGTATAACTAAAATAAAATTTAAACCTACATTTAATCCATACACTGAACCAAGTATGGAAGCACATTATTATAATGAAAAATTAGGAAAGTGGTATTCATTAATTAATTCAGGAATTTTTAGACCAGAAGCTTTAGCACCTTATGGCATTACAAAATCAGTTATTGCTTGGGGAATGGGGTCATCAAGAATTGCTGCAATTCTTACAGGAAAAGCTAAACTAAAAGATATTCTTGGTCCAGAAGTTGATTTAGACTGGATACGAAACCATAAGAGGGTGAGTTTGTAAGATGGTAATTATTGACACTACTTTTTCAACAATACAAAATCTTACTACAAACGATCTTACAATAAACGAGCTTGAAGAAATATTAGCAAATATGGGAATGGAACTTGATGACGTTAGTGGAGATAATATTAAAATTGAAATTACTGCTGAAAGAACCGATTTAATAACTCCAGAAGGTTTGGCTAGAGCCATTAAATCTTACAAAGGAATAAATGATGGTTTTACTCCAATAAAAATTGAAAATAGCGATTATGAACATGTTATAGATCCTAAAGTAAAATCTGTTAGAGCACAAACATTGTCTTTTGTTGTAAAAAATGTAAAATTGACTGATGAAAAGATAAAAGCATTAATGTGGTTACAAGAAAAAATTCATGATACCTATGGAAGAAAAAGAAAAAAAGTATCAATAGGATTATATGATCTTGATAAAATTTCATTCCCAGTTAAGTATACAACAAAAAGACCTGAAGAGATTTCTTTTGTTCCTTTAGGAGAAAATAAAAAAATGAATGCGTTAGAAATTCTTGAACACCATCCTACTGGAAAAACTTATGCACATCTTCTTGATAATATGAAAGAGTTTCCAATACAGATTGATTCTCAAGATAAAATTCTTTCACTCCCACCAATAATCAATTCAAATGATTTAGGTAAAGTTAACCCAACAACCAAAAATCTTTTTGTAGAAAGTACTGGACCAAGTAAGAAATATCTTGATAGTATTATGAACGTTCTTGCTTCAATGTTTTATGATTGGGGTGCCAAAATATTTTTAGTAAATATTAAAGATGATATTAATTATGTCTGTCCCGATCTTAAATTAACAAATATGGAAGTTTCTTTAGAGTTTGCTAATAAATGGATTGGTCCTAAGTTTAAGTCAGAAGAAGCAAAAATTTATCTGCAAAAAATGGGACACAATGTTAAAGAAATTAAAGACGATAAAATTGATGTTGAGATTTCTCCAACTAGAACAGATATTTGGCATCAAGTTGATTTAGCTGACGATATTGCTAGAGGTTTTGGTTATAACAATATTAAACCAAAAATTCCAAATGTTGCTAGTACTGCAAGTATGCTTCCACTAAACAAATTTAATGAAGATCTCTGTAATTTTCTTGTAGGTTTAGGATATAATGAAGTAAAAACTTTCGCATTAACAAATCACAAATCACAATATGAATTAATGCAAATTGAAGAACAAAAACATATTAAATTAGGAAAAAATACTGCAGATAAAGAATTAAGTATGGTACGTTCGTGGTTAATGCCAGAAGTTTTGAAAGCTTTAGTTGCCAATAGAAATCGTTCTTTTCCTCAAAGAATTTTTGAGTTAGGAACAGTCATTATCCCTGACAATAATGCTGATGTTAAAGCAAGAAACGTAGAAAAATTAGTGTGTATTTTATCTGATGACAAAGTTGATTTCACCTCAATGAAACAAACTATTGAAGCTATAGGACAGTTTGTTGGAGTAAATTTTTCTGTTAAAGAGTTTAACCATCCTAGTTTCATTCTAGGACGTTCAGGCAAAGTTATTATGGACAATGAAGAAATTGGAATTATCGGTGAGTTACATCCTCAAGTGTTAACTAATTGGGACGTTTTAACACCTACTACTGCTTTAGAAATAAATATAGAAAAAATATTTAGAAAAATAAAAAATTAATTTTCTTTAGGTTGTTCAACTGGTTTAGCTTAAACAGGTTTTTCAGTTACAGGTTCTGAAGCTTTTTCTGCAACAGGATCTGTTTCCTTAACTGCCGGTTTTGCTTCAACTTTCTTTTCTACAACTTTTGGAGCTGCTTTCTTAGAAACTTTAGTAACTTTCTTCTTAACTGTCCTTTGTCTAACTTGTCGAGCAGCAACTTTCTTAGATTTCCTTTCCCAAACAGAATATCCTTCTTTCTTAAAAGCTTCAGCAACAACATCATGTGCTGCATTTTCGGCAATATCCAATGTTTGTTCTAATGGTTCTAAGTGTCTAACGCTAACTTTTTTCCGTCTAACATCACCATCAACAAGAACAAGTTGACCTTCAGATTTAACAACAACACATTTTCTACCTGCATCTCTTCCAGCAAGTTTAACACAAACTCTTCCTACAGTGAATATACTCATTGTCCTGACCTCGCTTGCTCTTTAATTAGCTGTCTTGTACATGCTGAACATAACGTTCCACCGTACGGTCGTTCTGGTCTTTTCTGTGACTTTGGTAAGTTTTCTCCTGATCTTAATCGAGGAACACCTGCTAACGGTTTTTTACACGTTCCACAGACTGCTTTACTTACATTTCTTTCTCTAAAATGAACTACTGTTTTCCCACCTGGGGTTCGGACAGACACTTTTCTGAATCTTCCTCTTGCTTTATGTTTTCCACTTGGCATATTATATTATCTCCCTAGAATCAACCTGAGTTGCCTCCAGATTTTACCTTATAGGTAATAATCATTCAAAATGAAAGCTGTTTATAAAGGTATCTAAAAAAAATATTTTTCTCTAAAGCTTTTGTTCAATCTCTCCTTCTTTTAATATTCCAAGTTTTATTAATCCTCTTTCAGCCCTAATTGCTTGTTTGTAACAATAAATACTCTTTTCATCTTCCTGATCAAATAATTCAATTGCTGTTTTATAATCTTTTTCTGAAAATTCTACATTATCTAATAATCTATGCGCATCACCCCTATGTGCATAAAGTCCTAAAAATTCAGGTTCAATTTCTATTCCTTGAGTTAGATCTTCTATTGCTTCTTCATAACGACCCAATACATTTAGAGAAAAACCACGATTATTGTAAACAATCCAAAGTTTTGGGTTTAAATTTATTAATTTAGTTAAATCATCAACTACTTCTTCATGCCTACCTAATTTTCTCAAAGAATTACTACGTTCAAAATACGCGCCTTGATGATCAATATTCAGATCTATTACTTGAGTAAAATCTTCAATAGCTTTTTCATGCCTATCCAATTTACTCAAAGAATCACCACGAAAGTAATACGCAGTTGAGTCAGGAGCAAGATTTATTACTTTTGTAAAATCTTCAATAGCCTCTTCATCCCTATTCAATCTATGTAAAGAAAAACCACGATATCTATAAGTCATTACGTCTTCAGAATCCAATTCTATAGCTTTTCCTAAAAGACCTACTGCGATCTCATAATGTCCAGAGTCAAACTCTCCTGCATTAACATGTTCTTCAGCATGCCTTAATATCAATTCTAAATCCATTTTTTATCATTTAATAGTTACATTAAACTAATGATTTATAAGACTATCTCCAAAAAAGACTTAACTTTTTAAGAAACATTTAAATAATGGTCTTAATAAATAAGACTAATGGACGAGAAAGATAAAAAACTGATGACCTTTTTGCAAATAAATGGTAGAGAATCATTAAAATCACTCAGCAAAAAAATCAATCTTTCAATTGATTCAACTAAAAAAAGAATTGAAAAACTTAAAAAACAAGGAATCATTAGTCATTTTGGAATATTTATAGACCCAAAATCACTAGGTTATGACATTGTTGCAGATAATAAAATTAAGTTAAGTAATGTAACTAATGAAGATAGAAAAAAATTCATAGCATATTTAACAGAATTACCGGAATGTATAGAATTAATAGCAATCTCAGGAGATTATGATTTTACCTGTGTACTAATTGCAGAAAACACACATCAGTTTAACAATCAAATGTATTCTATAAGAGAAAAGTTTAAAACAATAATTTCTGATTGGAAAAGTTCATTTAATTTAGAAGTTTACAAGTTTGAAGAATATACATTTAGATAAAAGAATCTCAATAAACCTTAAACACTTTTCTTAAAGCAACACTAAATACTAATGTCAAAAGAAAATATAATCCTAACCAACCAGGTAACCAACTAAAAATTGAAAACTCTCCTAATGGGTGTAATTTTTTATAATTAATACTAATACTTTTAATAGCAGAATTTTCATATTCAGTCAATGCTGGTTCATATTCCAATTCTTCAGTTATCAAAACTTTTTTTGCTTGTTGTTCTTGATCTACTGTTATTGTAACAAAATGTTCCCCTTCAATACTCCTCAACTGCCAAGTTAACGGCTCTTCCATTCTAACAGTTTTAGTTGCATCTCCAACTAGCTCTGTACCTTCTTCAACAAGTAATGTCGCTTCTTCCCCTATAAGAGCTTCACTAAATTCTGCACTCACAGAATAAGGTTCTCCTGGACTAATTTCCTCGTAAGCTAAATGACTTGCCATCCATAAATAAATTAACCAAAATGGCACAATAGTAATCAACATCGGCTTAAATGAGTGTTTCATGCTCCCCATAGCCATTTTAGACATTTCTTTTTGAAGCCGCATAGCCTCTTCAGGATCATTTTTAAGAGTTTTAATTTTTTGCCGATATTCTTTTTG